>QIGN01000146.1 GCA_003228955.1 Hyphomicrobiales bacterium | reverse complement strand
CCGCCATCCCCATCGGCATCCCCGGATGACCCGAAGCGGCCGCCTCAACGCCGTCCATCGACAACGCACGGATCGCGTTGGCCAGGACGCGCAGCGGTACCCGCGCCGCGTCCTGATCCATTGCAATGGCTGCGTCTGTCATCGGCCTGTTCCTCAATCTGCTACCTGCCGGAGCGGCGTTTCTTTTCCACCAGTTGCAGGATCATCGGCGTGAGGATCAGCTGCATGGCGATATCGAGCTTTCCGCCCGGAATGACGATGGAATTGGCGCGCGACATGAAGCTGTCGTGGATCATCGAAACCAGATAGGGGAAATCGATGCCGCGCGGGTCCTTGAAGCGGATCACCACCAGCGATTCATCGGCTGTCGGTATCCAGCGGGCGATAAACGGATTTGACGTGTCGACGGTCGGAACGCGCTGGAAGTTGATGTCGGTCTGGGAGAATTGCGGGCAGATATAGCGCACATAGTCCGGCATACGCCGCAGCATCGTCTCCATCACCGCCTCGGTGGAATATCCGCGCGATCCCGTGTCGCGGTGAATTTTCTGAATCCACTCCAGATTGATCACCGGAACGACGCCGATCTTCAGATCCGCATATTGGGCGTTGTTGACGTCTTTGGTGGCGACGGCGCCGTGCAGCCCCTCGTAAAACAGCAGATCGCTGCCCTCCGCGAAGGGTTTCCAATCGGTGAAAGTTCCCGGCGGCGCGCCGTAGCGCGCTTCTTCCTTCGCGTCATGCACATAGTGGCGGGTCTTGCCGGTGCCGTTTTCGCTGTATTCCCTGAAGGCCGCTTCAAGCTCGTCCAGCAGGTTTGCTTCGGGGCCGAAATGGCTGAAGTGATTGTTGCCCTTGCTGGCCTGGGCTTCCATTTCCGCCTTCATGTCCGCGCGGTTATAGCCGTGGAAGGCGTCACCCTCGATATAGACCGCTTCGACATTCTCGCGCCGGAAAATACGCTCGAAGGTGTCCCTCACCGACGACGTTCCGGCGCCCGAAGAGCCGGTAACGGAAATTATCGGATGCCTGGCTGACATGGCGGCAAATACTCCCTAGGGCCTGAACAGTCCGCGCTGGGCGAACAGCGGGGAACGATCGGCCGAATTCTCGCCCAGTCCGCAATGGCTTTCCGCGATCGCCACCTCACCGGTGGATCCGAAAATCAACGGAATGCGCTGATGGATGGCGGTTGGCTCGACGTCGAGAATTCGCATCTGACCGGTCGTGGCGGCGCCCCCGGCCTGCTCCATGAGGAAGGCGACGGGGTTGCCCTCATAGATCAGCCGCAACCGCCCCTGGCGATATCCTTCGCGGGCATCGCCGGGATAGAGGTAAATGCCGCCGCGTATCAGGATGCGGTGGCACTCGGCAACCATCGACCCGATCCAGCGGGTATTGAAATTCTTCTTTCTGGCTCCCTGCGCGCCTTCCAGGCAGCTGTCGATATACTGCCGGATACCGGTGTCCCAGTGACGGTAGTTCGAGGCGTTTATGGCGAATTCGCGCGTGTCGGCGGGGACCTGAAGATTGGCCGCGGTGAGCTTGTATTTGCGGTCGGCCGGATCAAGGGTGAAGATGTGGGTGCCCGCGCCCACGCTCAGAACCATGGAGGTCTGCGGGCCGTAGATGATGTATCCGGCCGCGAGCTGTCTGGTTCCGGGCTGGAAAAAATGCGCTTCGTCCTCGCGCCCGGTGTCCTCACGCAGCGGCAGGATTGAAAATATCGTGCCGACCGAAACATTGGTGTCGATATTCGAAGACCCGTCGAGAGGATCGATCGCCACGCAGAGCGGAGCGTCGTCCGCGCCCGTCGCCAGGGGTGCCTCAAGCTCCTCGGAGGCGATCAGGGCGACCGGCGCGCCTTTGAGGGCCTCGATTATCAGGTCATTGGTGATGCGGTCGAGTTCTTTTTGCGAGTCGCCATCGCCGTGGCGGCCCACCACCGCGCTCATGGAACCGGCGAGCGGCCCCCGGGCGATCAGGCCGGAAATTTCCGTCCCGGCGCCGGCGAGTGACAGAACTGTCTTTGCCGCGGCCCTGACTTCACCGTTTCTGGCCCAGCCCGCGAGATAGTCCTCCAGGCTCATAAGCGCCTTCATGGTCCCGTTCTCCCCCAAAGCCCGCGTTTTTCAGGGCACAGACTGTTGGGGGTTGGCACAAAAGTAAATATGAAATAATTTGGTATCGATGAAAGAAAAACTTAATACGGCAATGGAGAGGGTCACGCTGAAGCAGCTCCGCGCGCTCGGCGCGGTCGTGCGGACCGGAACGATTTCCCAGGCGGCAAAAGAACTTAGCGTGACTCCGCCGGCCGTTTCGATGCAGATGCGGCTGCTTGCCGAGACGGTTGGCCTGCCTGTGGTGGAGCGCACCGGGTCGCGGCTGCGCCCGACTGACGCAGGCCTGGTTGTGCTGGACGGCGTGCGGCGATGCGAGTCGGCGCTTGCGGCCTGCGGCGAGGCCCTGGAGGAAATGAAGGGGGCGGGCGGGGGCCGCGTCAAGGTCGGCGTCGTAAGCACGGCCAAATATTTCGCGCCGCATGCGCTGGCCGCTTTCGCCCGCGCCCATCCGAAAATCGAGATGCGCCTTTCGGTCGGCAACCGGGGCGAAACCATTGAAGCCCTGCGGGGCTATGATCTGGATTTCGCGGTCATGGGCCGCCCGCCCGGCGGCATAGAGGTCGAGTCGGCCGTGATCGGCAATCACCCGCATATCATTGTCGCGCCGCCCGGACATCCCATGGCCGGCAGACGCGATATCGCTTTTGCCGATCTTGCCGGCGAAACCTTTCTGCTGCGCGAGGACGGTTCGGGCACGCGGGCGCTGATGCAGCGCCTGTTCGATGAAGCGGGGCTGAATCCCAACCTCGGCATGGAAATCGGCAGCAACGAAACCATCAAGCAGGCGGTCATCGCCGGGCTGGGCATCGCCATGATCTCGGCGCACACGGTCGGTGCGGAATTGCAGGACGGCCGCCTGAGAGAGCTGGATGTGACCGGCCTGCCGGTCATGCGCCAGTGGTTCACCGTCAAGCTGGAGAAAAAGCGGTTGCTGCCCGCGGCGCGGGCGTTCTGGGATTTTCTGGTGGATTCGGGAACGAAGTATCTTCCCGAAGCGAATTCGCGGCGGTAGGGTTTAATCCAGCGCGATCTGGCCCGGCACTCCCGGCTGCCGCATCTGGGCCGCGCCGGGTTGCGCCGGCGGTTGCTGCACGCGGTGGTCCGGCTTCGGCATGGCGGCTTGCGGGGCCATGGGCGCGGCTTCCGGTTCAGGCGTTTCGCCCTCCGGCGCGTTGAAGCCGGTATTCAGCTTGGGCGAGTCGGCGGCGCGCCAGCGCTCGACCACATTCACAAGATCAACCGGCGCGTCCGCGCTTTGCTGCCATTGCTGGGTGAAGGACGCGGTCCGGCTGCGCGGCATCGCGTGTTCGGGCAGATCGGCGAAGCGGATGCGGCCGGGAAGCGTGACGCCGTCGCCGAACACGATGGCCTCGCGCGGCCCCATGGAGGGCAGGAAATCGAGCAGGCTCGCGGCGGTGTCGAAAATGGCCGCGCGGACGAAATCCTGATCCCGTTCATTGGACATGCGCATGGAGAAAACGGTGTTGCACTGGGACAAAATGGTCGAATCGAGTTCTGAAGGGCGCTGACTGACAACGCACAGCGATACCCCGTATTTGCGGCCCTCTTTGGCGATGCGGGCGATCGCGCGGCGGGTCGGTTCGAAACCCGCCGCCGGGTCGTTGGGCACATATCTGTGAGCTTCCTCGCAGACGAGAGTTACCGGGATTTTGCCGTCGCTCCACAGCGCGAAGTCGAAGGTCATGCGGCAGATCACCGAAACCACCACATTGACGATTTCCGATGGCACGCCGGTCAATTCCAGGATGGCGATGGGCTTGTTGTTTACCGGCACACGGAACAGGCGCCCGACGATTTCGGCCATGTGGTCCTGAATTGTAAGGCTGCCGAACATAAAGGCGTAGCGCGGATCGCTGGAAATGGCCTCGAGCCGCGATCTCAACTGCCGGTAGGGCGCCACGTCGCCGCGATTTTCCAGCCGCCCCATCTGCTCGTTGATCATCGCCAGGATATCCGATATCCGGAACGGCACGGGTGTATCGACCGTAAAGCTGCCGGTCTGACCAATGCCGCGTTTGAGCATCGTTCCACTCTCGCGGCCCTTGTTCGCCGCATAGCGCCGCTTCGCCGTCGGGATCATCTCCGCCAGGAGTTCCACGGCATTGGCCTTGCCTGTGATGTTGCCAATGACGACCTCGACCAGTTCCTCGAAGGTCAGAAGCCAGAAGGGCAGTTGCAGGGTGTCCGGAGTGATCACTTCGGCTGCATCGCCGAAGCATTGTGCGTATTCGCTGTGCGGATCCAGCAGAAGGATATGCGCCTGTTCATTCTGTTCCAGAATGGCGCGCAGCACGATGGCCACGCCGCAGGATTTGCCCGTGCCGGTGCTGCCCAGGATCGCGCAATGCTTGCCAAGCAGTTCATCGACCTGGACCATGGCCGGAATGGACTGGTCCTGCATCAGCGTCCCGATCGATACCGCCTGGGAGCTGTTCCACATATAGGCGCGCCGCAACTCTTCCGCTGACGCCACGTCCACCGGATCTCCAAGCGAGGGGTAGCCGGATACACCGCGCCGGAACGTTCCGATGCTGCCGTCCTGTTCCTTGAGGAGCTGTCCGATGAGCTCGAGCTCGGCAACCCGTATTTCCGGCTCGCCTTCCTTCTGCGAGGGAACGGGAATGCTCAGCGCGGACACCAGGCCAAGGAGCGCGGAAGAAGGTGTATCGATCTTCAGAATGGCGCCGAGCTCCGCGCGTTTGCCATCTGTCTCGCCGGTTTCCTGATCGAGCATGATGACCGCCTGCGAGCCGGTGACGGACACAATGCGTCCGATGGGCGTAAAATCGCGGGCGCCAGCTATGGCTGTTTTACTGGGCTCATTCATGCTCACTCACTGTCTCGCCCGCCGTTCTCGGGGCCGCGGGCTTGCTCCGCCGGGCCGAACATCAGGATGACATCCGTGCCCTTGTCTTTTTCGCTGCGGATCAGAAATTCGCCGCCCTGGCGTTCCGTCAATGTCTTGGCGATGGGCAGCCCGAGGCCGGTCCCTTCGTGGTTCCGGTCCAGCTGGTTGTTCACCTGGCCGAACTCCGTCAGCGCGACGCTGATTTCCTGCGCCGACATGCCGGTCCCGTTGTCGGAGATACAGATGACGACCTTGCCCCGGGGGCCGCATTTGGCGGTCAGCGCGACGGCGCCATCCTCGGGTGTAAATCTCAGCGCATTGGAAAGCAGCCTGTTGACCACTTCTTTAAGGCGTTCGGCGTCGGCAACGATTGCCGGCAGGTTTTCGTCGATCCGCGTGACAAGCCGGCAACGGGAGTCATCGGCCGGTTCGATGGCCCAGGCGGCGCAGCGGGGCAGCAGATCATCCAGATCCACCAGGTCCATGGACAACTCGAATTGGCCCGATTGCAGCTTCGAGATGGTGATGACGTCGTTTACGACCGACAGCAGGCCCTCCGCGGAGCCGAGAATAAAGCCGGCATATTCGGCGATCTGCCGTGGCTCCAGCGGGCTGTCTCCGGCGCCTTTGAGCATTTTCGAAAAGCCGAGTATGGAATTGAGCGGGGTCCGCAATTCATGGCTGATATTGGCGATGAATTCGGTCTTTACCTGGTTTGCCAGCTGGGCGTCGATGCGCGAGGCGCGCTCGGCGAGCTCCGCGCGGTGGCGCACAAGCGTGTCGCCCAGGCGCGTGGAATATTGCGACAGCAGGGAGCCGGTCGCGCCGCCATGGGGCGCTCCCGCGCCGGCATATCCGCGGTTCATATTTCCCGAACGATTGAGTGAGGCCCGTGGCATGGGGAGATTGTCGGGCAATAGGGTTCACGGAGTGTAAATTTCGCTGGCGAAACCGGGAGGGCGCCGGCCCTGACGCCTGCCCGCATGCCGGCTTACCGGTCCCGTGCAATGAAAAAGGCGGCGAATCCACATGGATGCACCGCCTTGTTGCCGGTTTTTCGCCTGGCTCCGGCCTGGCTCCGCGCTACTTGAGCGGTGTGTAACGCATGGCGGGCCGATAGGGACGGCTTTGCGGCGGCTGGCGATAGACCGCCGGCTGCTGATAGACGACCGGGCGCGGCGCGGGCTGCGCGAGCACCCACTGCTCCCGGCCCGGGCTCACCATGACCTGCCGGGTGACCGTCTGGTAAACGGCGGGCCGGCAGACCTGTCTCACCGTGCCGGCGCGGATAACAACGCGCTCCTGAACGACACCGGTGACCGCGGGACGGGTCTCGACCCAGTTTCGAGCCGGCTCGACCAGTACGCGCTTTGATTTGGTCTTGTATTTCGCGGGCGTGATTTCGGCGCATTTATAGTCCGCGCCGCGGCAGCCGCGCCGGACCCAGCGGGTGCGCGCGCGGCGAACCTGCTTGGTCACCTGAACCCGGCCATAGACGGCCCGCTTGGTGCGCACGACCTGATAGGCGGGCTTGACCACGACCTGCCGCTGGGTGGTGCCGTAAACGGGCGGCGTGCGTTGCTGGGTACAGGAAGCGGGCGAAACCATGACCCGTTCCGTTACCGTCCTGTAGACCGGGGGCGAGACAACCCTCTTGTAACAGACCCGGTATTTGCCATTCCCGCTGTATTTGAGACTGGACGCCCCGGCATCGGCGCCCTGAACGGCCAGAAAAGCCGCCGCCGCGCCAAAAATGGATAACGAACGGATGAACATCTGCGATACTCCCTCACTGAAACGCGCATCAATTCGCGCCGAGAGAACGCGATTGACCTGTTATAGCGTCCTACAATAGCAATTGCCGGGCCACACTTAAATCTGACTGAGGCATTAGGGTTACCGAGATGTTACGTTTACCCTGACGGCGGGACTGGCGCCTCGCGCGCGATTGCGGCGTGGAAGGAGAGGGGTTTAAAACTTGCGCCGGGGCGAGAAGATTCATACATCGGCGTGTGGCACCAGGAACCGAGCGCGGAGGAGATTGCAATGACGGCCCAATCGGGGACAAGGCGAACTGAGCTTTCCAGATTTGCCGGAATTGCGGTGATCCTCGTTATGGGCGTCCTGCTTTCGGGGTGCGGAATCAACAATATTCCCACTTTCGATGAAAAGGCCAAGGCGTCCTGGAGCGAGATTCTGAACCAGTATCAGCGCCGCGCCGATCTCATTCCCAATCTGGTGGAAACCGTCAAGGGGTTTGCCGAACAGGAACGCAAGACCCTGACCGAGGTGGTCGAGGCGCGCGCCAGGGCAACCCAGACCAAACTGCCCGGCGATATTCTCACCAACCCGGAAGCCTTCCAGAAATTCCAGCAGGCCCAGGGCCAGCTTTCCGGTGCGCTGAGCCGTTTGCTGGTGGTGGTGGAACGCTATCCGGATCTCAAATCCAACCAGAATTTCCTGACCCTCCAGTCACAGCTGGAAGGCACCGAGAACCGGATTTCAATCGCCCGGCGTGACTATATTGAATCGGTGCGGCTGTTTAACACCGAGTTGCGGACCATTCCGGGGCGCTGGTGGCGGGCGCTGCTGTACCCCGATTCACAGGCGATGGCGACCTTTTCCGTTGAACCGGCAAAGACAGAACTTCCCAAAGTGAAGTTCTGACCCTGTGGCGGCCCGCTCCGGAACCGGCGTATGGCCGGGCGCATCTTTTTCTGCGGTGCTTCTGGTGGCGGTGCTTGTGCTCGCATTGGGCTTTGTGTTTGCGAATGCGCCTGCCGCCCAGCCGGTGTTTCCGGAGCTGACCGGCCGGGTCGTCGACAATGCCAATCTCCTGAGCGCCGCCGATGAAAGTCAGCTTGCCTCGGACCTTGAGGCGCATGAGGCCAAATCCACCGACCAGGTCGTGGTCGTGACGCTTCCTTCCCTGCAGGGCTATGAGATCGAGGAGTTCGGCTATCAACTCGGCCGCAAATGGGGCATTGGGCAGAAGGATAAGGACAATGGCGTGCTTCTCATCGTCGCCCCGAAGGAGCGCAAGGTACGTATAGAAGTCGGGCGCCGGCTGGAGCCGCTGCTGACCGACGCGGTGTCCAAACTCATCATCGAAAACGGCATCCTGCCGCGCTTCCGCGACGGCGATGTGGCGGGCGGCATCAAGGCCGGAGTCACGGATATCCTTGCGGTTTTGTCCGGCGACGCGGAAGAGTTGATGGCGCGCAGCCGGATTGCCGATGAGCCGCTTGACTGGATGGGGATTTTGGTTTTGGCATTCTGGGCCTTCATATTCCTTGAAATCATGTGGAGCGTGTTCCAGTCGATACGCCATGGATCGACTGCAGGCGCCGGATCAAAGAAGGGCTCAAGCGGCGGGACCTGGGGGTCCGGCGGGTATTCCGGTGGCGGCTGGTCTTCGGGTGGCGGAGGGTTCTCCGGCGGCGGCGGCGGATTTGGCGGCGGCGGCTCGTCGGGAGGCTGGTAGGCTCATGCATATTCTTTCCAAGCGCGAACGAACACGCATTTCGAGAGCAATCGAAAAGGCCGAGGCAAGGACCAGCGGCGAGATCGTCGCTGTTATCTCGGATTCGAGCGATGACTATATGTTCATTCCCCTGCTGTGGGCCGCACTGCTCGCGCTCTTTGCGCCGGTATTGATGTTTGCGCTCACAACCTGGCCGGCGCTGCACGTGTATGCGGTGCAACTGGGCGTATTCGTGGCGGGCGCACTGGCGGTCCAGTGGTGGCCGCTGCGTATCGCGCTGGTCCCGCGCGCGGTGAAGCGCGCCCGCGCCCACCGCCATGCCATGGGGCAGGTGCTGGCCCGGAACCTGCACACAACAAAAGGGCGCACGGGCGTTCTCATTTTCGTCTCGATGGCGGAGCGGTTTGCCGAAGTGATCGCCGATGAAGGCATCTACAGGAAAGTTTCACCAGCCATCTGGGACGACGTGGTGGCGCGCCTCGGCGCCGATATCGCGCGCGGCGAGGTTGCCGATGGGTTCATCGAGGCGATCAGTCAATGCGGCGGCGTGCTGGCGGAACATTTCCCGCCCGGCAGCACCGATGCAAATGAACTCCCCAACCGCCTCATTGTGCTGGAGTGAAGCCGCGGCGGGGGAATTTCGATATATCTGCATAGGATGTAATTTATGGAAGGAGTTACGATGTCGACCCATGGAATACGCGCCGTGGCGCTTGCGGCGAGTCTGGCGCTCGCCGGGTGCCTTGGACCCGGTACGCCTGAAGAGCAGCTCAAGTCGATTGAGGTGTTGCAGGCCAAGAATTTGCCGCTGACGGACAAGCAGAAAACGGGCCTCGAAGGGCATATCGCCAGGGGCCGCGAGGCTCTGGCGGCGGGCAACAAGGAACTGGCGGGTGAAGCATTTGGCGCCGCGCTCGCGATCCTTGAAATCGCCGAGGACACGGCGCTCTTCAACAAGGCCGACTGACGGGTTTCACGTTACGGCGCCTCGGGGCGGGCCTGATCGCCAGGGGCGCATTTTCGCTTGTCAATGAATACTGGCCGGTCCACTCTCGCATCTCGGTGCTTCTCGTCAAGCGCCCGGCGCGCGCGAATACCGGTGCGTCATCCGGTGCGTCGTCCGGTGCGTCATGGAGTGTGTTTTCTGAGTTTCTGTAGAAATTTATAGGGGGCAGGTCCATGTCGCGGAAACCACGGCCGAATCAGCAATCCTTCATTAAATCGGCAATCAAATCCATGGGCGGCTCCGGCAAGACCGGCGCGGCCCTCGCCGAAGTTTTGCTGTCGGGAATGCAGGACAGCGATTTCGAGGGCATGACACCGCGCAGCGCCGGAGCGCTTGTGCGCTCCGCGCTGGACTTCATGGCCCAGCGCGCGCCCGGCAAGCACAAGTTGCGCGTTTACAATCCGGACCTGCCGGAAGGGGGCTCCGGCGAGACGACGATCATCGAAATATTGAACAGTGACATGCCGTTTCTGGTGGATTCCGTAATGGGCGAGATTCAGGAGCGCCCGCTGCGCGTCCTGCTCGTATTGCATCCGATTGTGAGGGTGACGCGGGACAAAAAGAACCGCCTCAGGGCCGTGGCCCGGCCAGGGGAATCCGCTCCGGAGGAAGCCGCCAGGGAAAGCTATATACAGGTTCGCATCACACGCCTGCACTCGAAGGCGCAATGCAGGGAGCTCGAAGCGGCGCTCGACCGCATCGTCAGGCATGTGGGCATCGTCGTCGGCGACTGGCGGCCCATGACCCGGCGCGCGGAAGAGGCCGTCGCCGCCTATACAACCGCGCCGCCGCCGGTGCCGGTCGCCGATCTCGCCGAATCGATCCAGTTCCTGAAATGGCTTCTGGATGAAAATTTCACCTTCCTGGGCATGCGGAACATGTCCTTTGTGGGCGGCAAGAAAGACGGGCGGCTCAAGCCAGTGGCCGGATCGAGCCTCGGGATATTGCGTGACCCGAACGTCTTTGTGCTCAAGCGCGGCGGCGAGTCCATGCATACGAGTCCGGAAATTCGAAAATTCTTCCTCGGGCCCGACCCGCTGATCATCACCAAGGCCAATGTCCGCTCCACGGTGCACCGGCGCACCCATATGGACTATATCGGCGTCAAGATTTATAGCGGCAATGGCGAAATTTCCGGTGAGTTGAGGATCGTCGGGCTGTTCACATCGACGGCCTATACCCGGTCGACCCGGAAAATCCCCTTCCTGCGGCAGAAGGTGGAGTTGGTGATGGGCCGCTCCGGCTATGCTCCCAACAGCCACAGCGGCAAGGCGCTGATGAATGTGCTGGAGACGTTTCCGCGCGATGAGCTTTTCCAGATCGGCGTCGATCAGCTTTACACCACGGCCACCGGAATCCAGGCGCTGGACCTGCGCCCGCGCCCGCGCGCCTTTGCGCGGCTGGACAGCTTCGACCGGTTCGTTTCCGTCATTGTATTCGTTCCCCGCGATCGTTTCACGACCACCGTGCGCAAGCGTATCGGCGCGTTTCTGGCGCAGACCTACAAGGGGAGGCTGTCCGCCTTCTATCCTTTTTTCCCCGAGGGGCCGCTCATTCGAATCCATTACATTATCGGCCGTTTCGAGGGCAAGACGCCGGTCCATGAACAGGCGTTTCTAGATGAAAGTATCGAGCGCATTATCCGCACCTGGGAAGATCAGCTCGCCGACGAGCTTGACCACGGGGCAAGCAGGATAAGCGTGGTACTTTCGGAAAAATATCAGGGCGCGTTCCCGGCGGCCTATCAGGCGGTGTTTTCGCCCGAGCGCGCGGTGCGCGATATCGCCGAGTTCGAAGCGCTCAACGAGGACAGTCCGGTCGCCGTCAAATTCTACCGCGCGGATGGCGAAAAGCCGGACCGGATACATGTCGCGCTGTATCACCTGCAAGGCCCGATTCCGCTCAGCCGCCGTGTGCCGGTGCTGGAGAATATGGGCTTTTCGGTGATTGACGAGCGTTCCTACCGGGTTGCGCCCGAGGGCGCCAAAGACGCCGCGCCAATGTCCCACCATGATATGGTGCTTGAGCATTCGTCCGGCGACGCGATTGAGCTTGAAGATTGCGGCGTGCGGCTCGAAGCGTGCTTCCTCGCGGTGTGGCGGGGGCTGGCGGGGTCCGACGGTTTCAACAAACTTGTTCTGAGCGCTGAGCTGGACTGGCGCGAGGCGGCGGTCGTAAGGGCCTATGGCTCCTATCTGCGCCAGATCGGCACGCCCTTCGGCCAGGTGTATCTGGCCGAAACCATGCTGCGGCACGCGCAGGTGACCCGCGATCTGATGCGCATGTTCCGGACCTTGTTCGATCCTGCGGGGGACAGATCGCGCGCCTCGCGGCGCAAGGCGGTCAAACCGTTCATTGCCGCGATTGAGGTCGCGCTGGAGGCGATACCCAGTCTCGATGAAGACCGGATCATCCGCCATTTTCTCAATTTGATCCAGTCGACGCTGCGCACGAACTTCTACCAGAAGGCGCCTGACGGCAATCCGCTGCCGGCCATTTCCTTCAAGTTCGACAGCGCCAATGTGGACGGCGCTCCCGATCCCCGGCCGGTTGCCGAGATTTTCGTATTTGCAACCGAGGTCGAGGGCGTGCATCTGCGCGGCGGGCGGATTGCGCGCGGCGGTTTGCGCTGGTCGGACCGGGCGCAGGATTTCCGGACCGAGGTTCTCGGCCTCGCCAAGGCGCAGCAGGTCAAGAATGTGGTCATCGTGCCGGCCGGGTCGAAGGGCGGGTTCGTGCCGAAATATCTGTCCGGAGCGAACAACCGGGACGAATTCATGAAGATCGGCATCGCCGCCTACAAGCGGTTCATCAAGAATCTTCTGCTCCTTACCGACAATCTGGACGGCGGCAAGGTTATTCCGCCCAAGGATACCGTCCGCTACGATGACGATGATCCCTATCTGGTGGTGGCGGCGGACAAGGGCACCGCCACCTTCTCCGATTTCGCCAACGAAATATCCGTCAGTCACGGTTTCTGGCTGGGCGACGCCTTCGCGTCGGGCGGTTCGGTCGGATACGATCACAAGAAAATGGGCATCACCGCGCGCGGCGGGTGGGAATCCGTCAAGCGGCATTTCCGCGAAATGGACCGGGACATCCAGTCCTCGCCCTTCAGCGTCATCGGCATTGGCGATATGTCCGGCGACGTGTTCGGCAACGGGATGCTGCTGTCAAAACATATCCGGCTGATTGTCGCGTTCGACCACCGCGATATTTTCATCGATCCCGACCCCGATCCCGCCGCGACCTGGAAAGAGCGCAGGCGTCTGTTCGTCAAGGGCCGCTCAAGCTGGCAGGATTACAACAAAAAGCTAATCAGCGCCGGCGGCGGCATATTTTCGCGCGCCTCGAAATCGATCAAACTGAATGTCCAGATCAGGGCGCTTTCGGGGCTGGACCAGAATGAAGTCACCCCCAGCGAGCTCATTCACGCGCTGCTCAAGGGCCAGTTCGATCTGCTCTGGTTCGGCGGCATCGGCACCTATGCCGGCGGCGCCATCGAAAGCAGTGAAAAGATCGGCGATCGCGCCAACGACCTGATCCGTGTGAAGGCGCATGAGTTGAACGTCAAGGTTATCGGCGAAGGCGCCAATCTTGGCATGACGCAGGATGCCCGCATCGAGTTCGCGCGCGCCGGCGGGCGGGTGAACACTGACGCCATAGACAATTCAGCCGGGGTCAACTCATCCGATCTGGAGGTCAATATCAAGATCGCGATGGGTGCGGCGATTGCGGCCGGTAAACTGACCCTTGAGCAGCGCAACAAGTTCCTGCCGAAAATGACCGATGAGGTTGCGCAAGCCTGCCTTGAGAACAACTACCTGCAATCGCTGGCGATTTCGCTTGGCCAGCGGCACGGTGTTTCCGACCTTGGGTTCCAGGTGCGGCTGATGCGCTCCCTTGAAGGGTCCGGCCTGCTCGACCGGGCGCTTGAATTCCTGCCCGACGACGCCGAGATTGCCGAGCGCCGGGCGTCCGGCGAGGGGCTGTGCCGGCCCGAACTGGCGGTGCTTCTGGCTTACGCCAAAATCGATCTCTTCAATGAACTGGTGGCCTCGAAGGTTCCCGACGATCCTTATTTCGAGCGGGAGCTTGAGAGCTATTTCCCCAAAACCCTCCTGAAGAGCTACCGGGAGGAAATTATCTCGCACCGCCTGCGGCGGGAGATAATCGCCACCCGGCTCACCAATGCGATTATCAACCGGGGCGGCGCTTCCATGTCGTCGCGCCTGAAAGACACAACGGGGCTGGCCGCCGACGATGTGGTGCTGGCCTTTACCGCGGTTCAGGCCGTTTTTGGCCTGGAGGGGCTGTTCGAGAAGATCGACCGGCTCGACAACAGGCTCACCGGGGATGTGCAGCTCGATCTCTATCTAAGGGTGCAGGATCTGGTGCGCGCCCAGACCGCCTGGTTCATGCACCATGTATCCTTCGCCAAGGGTCTGGCCAGCGCCATCGAGCTCTATTCCTCGGGAATCGGCGAGGTGTCGAGGGCACTCAAGTCCATCCTGAGCGAGCGCCAGAAAGCCTATCTGAAATCCGATCAGGACGCGTTGACCGGGCTCGGCGTGCCGGGCGCGCTGGCCCGCGATCTTTCCGAGTTGCGCTTCCTGGCCGATGGCCCGGACATGATCATGGTGGCGCAAACCGTCAAGCGGCCGGTCGCGGAGATTGCCGAGCTGCATTTCGATACCGCCGCATATTTCCGGCTGCGCGCGCTCAAGTCCGCCGGCGAGAACCTGCTTGTCTCGGACTATTTCGACCGGCTGGCGATCAACTCCGCCATCGGCGCGATTGCCGATGCGCAGCGGGCCATCGTTCAGGATGTCGTGCGCTCGGGCAAAGGCGCGAAGGGCGGCTTCGACGCCTGGTTGAAGGCCAATCAGGCGCCGGCGGAGCGCACCAGGCGGGCATTGGACGAAATTCTCGATGGCGGCGAGGCCACCCTGTCACGGCTGATGGTCGCGGTCGGGCATCTGCGTAAACTGCAATCGGCCTGACACCGGCGGGGTTAGTGCGTATCGCCGATAAGTGGGAACCGGCTATCGGAAAAACGATACGCATATACGAAAAACTAAATCATGGAGATGAGTGAAATGCGTTCCGCGCCCCCTCGCGCCCTGGCCGGATGGGTCATGTTCGACTGGGCGGCGCAGCCCTTCTATACCCTCGTGCTCACCTTTCTGTTCGCCCCTTATTTTGCCTCCACATTCATCGGGGACGCCGCCTGGGGACAGGAGCTGTGGGGCTATACGACGGCGGCGGCCGGGGTCATCGTCGCCATTCTCAGCCCCGTTCTCGGCGCTATCGCGGATGCCTCGGGCAAACGCAAGCCGTGGATCGCCGCCGCATCGCTTGCCCTCATTGCGGGGCTTTGCACGCTGTGGCTGGCGGCGCCGGGACAGACCGCCCTGCTGGCTCCCGTGATTGC
The DNA here is from genome assembly GCA_003228955.1 of Hyphomicrobiales bacterium. Lineage (GTDB taxonomy): Bacteria > Pseudomonadota > Alphaproteobacteria > Rhizobiales > Methyloligellaceae > UBA2767. Next base: position 7,874 of record QIGN01000146.1, on the reverse strand, counting down.
CGGAGTTATCGTCGCCAGCGTGGCGGCCGAGATTGCCGGCGTTTTCACCAATGCCATGATGCCGGGTCTGGTGCCGCCGCACCGGCTGGGACGGCTCAGTGGCACGGGCTGGGCGGTGGGTTACGCCGGTGGACTGGTTTCTCTTGTTCTGGCCGCCGGGCTGCTCGTCGCCGACGCGGAGACCGGAAGGACCATGCTGGGGCTGGAGCCCGTCCTGCCGCTCAATTCGATGGAGTATGAGGGCGAACGTCTGATCGGGCCGTTTTCCGCGCTCTGGTATGCGATATTCGTACTGCCGCTGTTTCTGTTCACGCCCGATACCGGAACTGGAAAAAACGTGAACGGACCGGGGCGGGCGGTTTCGCGGGGCCTGGCGCAATTGCGCGAAACGCTCCTGCATGTGCGCCGCTACGGAAATATCGTGCGGTTTCTCACCGCGCGGATGCTTTATGCCGACGGGCTGGGCGCCATCTTTGTTTTTGGCGGGCTGTACGCCAAGGCGCTGTTTGGCTGGACGGCGGTGGAACTTGGCCTGTTCGGCATCGTGATTACCGTGACGGCGGCCATCGGCGCCTTCATTGGCGGCCCGCTCGACGACCGCTTCGGCGCGCGCAGGGTCATTGTCTGGGGCCTTCTCGGTCTCATGGCGGCCTGCGCCGGGGTTTTGTCGGTCGATGCCACGCGTATTTTATATGTGGTGAATGTTGCGCCCGCGGATGCCGCCGATGGCGTGTTCGCAAGTGTAGGCGAGCGGGTGTATCTCGCCTTTTCCGCCGGCATAGGTCTCGTATCGGGGCCGATCCAGGCGTCGAGCAGATCGCTGATGGCGCGCCTTGCACCGCCCGGTATGGCGACGGAATTTTTTGGCCTGTTTGCTTTTTCCGGCAAGGTCACCGCCTTTGCCGCGCCGCTCACGGTGGCACTGGTTACCGCGCTGACCGGCGACCAGCGCCTCGGCATCGCGAGTATCGCCGTATTTCTTGCCCTGGGGCTGGTGCTGGTGCTGGGCGTTAAGGAAGAGCGCTCGGGTCCGAACTCATGAGAGCCGTTTTGAAGTCAAATCGATCTGTCGACAAAGACGCCCAACTGCGGTAGATAACGCGCCAGTCACCGGAAAGAATATTGGTGACCCATCCAAATCAAAAAGAATGGTATGCGCCGTTATGGACGGCAGCGGCCCGATTGAAAGGTTAGACGTATGAATATCATCGAAGAGCTTGAAAAAGAGCAGGTGGCCGAGCTTGAGGCCAAACGCAGCATTCCTGAATTCGGGCCCGGCGACACGGTGCGCGTTTCGGTCAAGGTGAAGGATGGCGAGCGCGAGCGCGTCCAGGTTTATGAAGGCGTTGTGATCGCGCGCGATGGCGGCGGTGTGAATGAGAGCTTCACCGTGCGCAAGATTTCCTATGGCGAGGGCGTGGAGCGCGTCTTCCCTGTCTATTCTCCGCAGATCGCCGATATAGAAGTGGTCCGCCACGGCCGGGTGCGCCGCGCCAAGCTGTATTACCTGCGCGGACGGCGCGGCAAGTCGGCGCGCATTCCCGAGCGCCGCGACGCGCGCGCCAAGGGCAAGGCCGCGGCCGCCGCCCGCAAGGCCGCCACAAAGACCTTCAAGGGGTTCACCAAGCCCAAGGGCGAAGCGGACGATCTTACCAAAATCAAGGGCGTCGGCGAGGAACTGGTGAAACGGCTCGCCAAGCTCGGCGTCATCAAATTCGAACAGGTGGCCAACTGGACCGACGAAGACATCGCCAATGTGGATGAAGTTCTGAGCTTCAAGGGCCGCATCGAGCGCGAAAACTGGGCGGATCAGGCCAAGGCGCTGATGGCCGAAGCCACGGTCGAGGAAGTGCCCGGCGAAGAAGAAGCCGAAGCCAAAGCCAAAGACGAGAAAGCGGACAAGAAGAAAGACTAGGGGCGTTCCGTTTCTGGCTGAGTCCCTTCGTCACCCACGAACCATGCGCCCCGGCTTGATCGGTCTATTGTCCGGAGCAGCACACTCCTGTTTTCTTCGGCGGCCTCGACAGGCCGCTATCAACATGAATGGAAAATACTCAAATACTCTTCCCGCGATGGTCCTGGCATTGGGCTTGGCCCTGTCCGGCGCCGCCATGGGGCAGGTTGGAGAGACCGGCAGGACATATAGCGTTGTCGCGCCGCCACCCTGTACCAATAACAAGGGGGAAACTGTCCGCTTTATCGACAGCGGCGGCGCGCGCGCCGGTCTGGCGGCCGGAATGGCCCGCAGGGACGGTCACGGCGAACCGGTCGTTTTGAGATCGAACTACGCCGCCGCGCCGCCGGAATTCCAGAGTTTTATCGACCGGCATGAATGCGCCCATCACCAGACCGGCGATGTCGACCGCCCTCATCCGGTGCGCAACGGCCCCGAACATCTGATGAATGAAAGCATCGCTGATTGCATCGCGATCCTGCGCCTGCGTGACGAAAACGGGTATGACCGTGAGGCATTTGACAGGATTGCCGCCGCCATTCGCAACGATATGGCAAAGATCGGGTTCCCGGAGATCAGTATCAGCAGCCGGACCAGCAATATCGAAAACTGTTTCGCCAAAAAACGCGCGCCACAGGACCTCATCGACCGGGTCCTGAAGAAAAGAGGCCTGCTCCGGCAGTAGAAGTTGGGTGCATCGTTCCGGTTACTGTGCGCGGGCGGCATTTTTTGCGGATACAAAACCCAATCACCCGGCGCCATTTGCCGCCAGCTCATCGAGCCCGTCCCGCAGCGCGGAATCGAGAATCTCGACGCCCCGGTCCAGCTCCGCGCGGGTGATCGTCAGCGGCGGCGCGATGCGCCACACCGCGCCGCGTTCCGGGCGCCGCTTGATGTTCATGGACAGGCCCAGCTCCATGCAGCGCTTCGTGGTGACGTCACCGAGTTCCAGATGCGGCGCCCGGCTTTCGCGGTCTTTCACCAGCTCGATGCCGATGAGCAGGCCCTGCCCGCGAACTTCGCCGATGGCCTCGTATTTCTGTTGCAGGCTCTCCAGCCCCTTGCGCAGATAGGCGCCCATCTCGCTGGCGCGCGCGATCAGGTTTTCGTTCTCAACCGTTTCCAGCACCGCAAGCCCGGCAAGCGCGGGCAGGGGGTCGGAGACATGGCTGGTGTAGTAGGAAAAGCCCTTTTCATGGGCTTTTTCCTCGATTTTCTCCGAGGTGATGGTCGCCGCCAGCGGCAGGCCGCCGCCAAGGGTTTTCGACACACTCATGATGTCCGGGGTCACGCCAAGCTGGGTGGCGGCGAATTTGTGGCCGATGCGCCCGAAGGCGGTCTGCGCCTCGTCGAATATGAGCATCATGCCCCGTTTCTTTGCCTCCGCCTTGAGCTTCTTGAAATACCCCTCCGGCGGAACGATGATGCCGCCGGCGCTCAAAATGGGTTCGGCGATAATGGCGGCGGGCGCGCCTTCGCAGCCCATGTCGAACAGATCGAGCCCGACCTTCATGCAGCTCATGTCGCAATCGTCGCGGCAGTGCCGGATCGGGCAGCGGTAGGAATAAGGCTCCGGGATGACCGAAACGCCGGGTGTTTTTGGCCCATAGCCGCGCCGGTCGCTGGCGAAGGAGGCCGCCGCCGCCTGCCCTGTCACCCCGTGCCAGGAGCCGCCCAGCGCGATGACTTCATAGCCCCCGGTGACCATCTTGGCCATGCGCAGCGCCGCTTCGTTGCTCTCCGATCCGGTATTGACGAACATCGAGCGGGTCAGCGGCGCGGGGAGCCACTGGCTCAGTTTTTTCGCCAGTCTGGCCACGGCTTGCGGGATCATGCCGGAGAAGAGATGAATAGCGTCCTCGGCGCCCGCTTGAATCGCCCTGACGATGGCGGGATGGCTGTGGCCGAGGGTCGCGCACATCTGACCCGACGTGAAATCGAGAATTTCACGCCCCTCGTCGTCGCGCACGGTTGCGCCCCTTGAGGAGACATAGAGCCTGTCAACATCGCCCTGGCCGTAACGGATCAGGTGTTTCCGGGCGGCCTCGCGCAGTTGCTGGTCCATTGCCCGGTTTCCGGCCACTGCTCCTCGCGCCCTATTGCCGCCGTGGCGTCGGCTCTGGCGCTGCCTGCGGCGCAGGCTCGGCGGGAGGCCGCGGCGAGCTCACCGGTTCCGCGGGAGGAGGCGGTGGCGGCGGAGGAGGCGGTGTCTTCGGCTTTGCCTTGGGCGTCAGCTGGACAATCTCTCCACCCGCCGCCTTGCGCTGCTGGTTTTTCAACGACTCCTGCATGGCGTTCGCCAGGCATTCCTGAAGCTGCCGGTAGCTTTTTTCGACAGCCGCTGTCTCGGTCACGCAGATGGCACGCGCGCCGGGGGGCAGGGTTTTCCAGGTGCCGGAAATCTGTCCGCGGGCAAATATTTCGAACCGGGCGCAACTGCCGTCACCGGGCTTGCATGTCAGGCTGGAAGGCCAGTTCGGAAAGTCCTTGGCCTGCGCGGCGCCGCCGAGCGCTGTTGCGGCTGAAAAGGCAATGACTGTCAGAAATTTGATCATAGGAAAAAATCCTCCCAAAAAAATGCGTCGTTATTTTCCGCGAATATAGCGCATTTGACGCGAAATGCATTGCTCTTAGTGGTTTGACGGCTTTCCTTCACAAGGAATTGTCAGGGCGCACGCAAAGCGCTATCAGAGCGTAACAGTTCGCTTTCCGGGCGCGGCAGGAGTCAGTGACGCATGGGCAAGACACTCTACGACAAAATCTGGGACGACCACCTCATCGACGAACAGGACGACGGCACCTGTCTCATTTATATCGACCGGCATCTGGTGCACGAAGTGACCAGCCCGCAGGCCTTTGAAGGTTTGCGCCTGACGGGCCGCGGGGTGCGTGCGCCGGAAAAGACGCTTGCCGTCGTCGATCACAATGTGCCCACCACCGACCGGGGACAGGGCATCGATGATCCCGAAGCGAAACTTCAGGTCGATACGCTGGCGAAGAACTGCGCGGATTTCGGCGTCGAATATTTCGACGAGGTGGATGTGCGCCAGGGCATTGTCCATGTGATCGGCCCCGAGCAGGGCTTTACGCTGCCGGGCACGACCATCGTCTGCGGCGACAGCCACACCGCCACCCACGGCGCGTTTGGCGCGCTGGCCCACGGCATCGGCACATCGGAAGTGGAGCATGTGCTGGCCACCCAGACGCTGATCCAGAAAAAATCGAAGAATATGCGCGTCAATGTGAATGGCGCGCTGCCCCCCGGCGTCACCGCCAAGGACATCATTCTCGCCATCATCGGCGAGATGGGCACGGCGGGCGGCACCGGCTATGTGATTGAATATTGCGGCGGCGCAATTCGAGCGCTTTCCATGGAAGGGCGCATGACGGTCTGTAACATGACCATCGAGGGCGGCGCGCGGGCCGGTCTGATCGCGCCCGATGAGAAGACCTTCGAGTATCTGAAAGGACGCCCCAAGTCGCCCAAGGGCGCGGCCTGGGAGCAGGCGATGGATTACTGGAAAACGCTGCGCTCGGACGAGACGGCCCAATTCGACAAGGAAATTACCCTGGATGCCGCCGATCTTCCGCCCATCGTGACCTGGGGCACCAGCCCCGAGGACGTGGTTTCGGTGATGGGCGAGGTGCCGGACCCGGACAAAATCGCGGACGAAGGCAAGAAGGCCGCCATGCTCCGTTCGCTCGACTATATGGGTTTGAAAGCCGGCACCAGGATCAGGGACATTTCCATCGACCGGGTCTTTATCGGCTCCTGTACAAACGGGCGCATCGAGGATTTGCGTGCCGCCGCCAAAATCATCAGGGGCCGCCATGTGTCGAAAAGCGTCAATGCCATGATCGTGCCGGGCTCCGGGCTGGTGAAGGACCAGGCGGAATCGGAAGGCCTCGACAAGGTCTTCACCGACGCCGGGTTCGAATGGCGCGAGCCGGGCTGCTCCATGTGCCTGGCCATGAACCCGGACAAGCTGGAGCCCCATGAGCGCTGCGCCTCGACCTCGAACCGCAATTTCGAAGGGCGTCAGGGCCGCCTCGGGCGCACGCATCTGGTTTCGCCGCAAATGGCCGCCGCCGCGGCCATCGCCGGGCATTTCGTCGATGTGCGGGAGCAGAGTTAGGCGTGCGCGGGGGGTTGGAAGTGCCGGAAATGAGCTGGCGTTTTGCTGTAGCCGCGGTGGGCCTGAGCGCCCTGATATTCCTCATCGGCGCGCCGCGGGAAGTTCATGCGCAGTCGGATTTCGCCGAGGCCGGGTCCGATCTCGATCTTTCCCTTGCCGACTATCTGGCCAAGGCCGGCCCGGACGCGCAACTGATCGAGCCGGGCAAACTCAAGATTGACGACTACCACATGAGTTGCGGAAAGCGACCCACCGTGATCGACCCGAATTTCGAAAGCTGGGGCGGCGCCTATCCGGGCTATGTGATCCTCAACCCGGATCGCCTCAAGACCCTGCCCACGCCGGTAAAGCTGTTCGTTTACGCCCATGAATGCGGGCACCAGTTCATTGGCCGCGACGAAGGTGCGGCGGATTGTTTCGGCGTCAAGCGCGGCCGGCGTTATGGCTGGCTCAAGGAGGAAGGGCTGGCGCAGGTGTGCGATTTTATCTCCAACCTCAAGGGCGACGCCGACCATGCCGCCGGGCCGAAGCGCTGTGAAATGATGCGCCGCTGCTACCTTGAGGCCGCCCCGCGCGCGGCGCGCAACTGAATTTCGCCTGCCCACAATTTCGTAACTTGACCCGCGGCTTTCCCCGGAACAGGGTGAAGCCGCAAACATGCGGTAAAACAAAAAGGGTTGATTTCGATATGCGGCGAATAGCGATGGCCGGACTGGGGTCTTTGCTGGCGGCGGGGTTTATGACTCTGGCGCCCGCGCCGCAAGAGCTCCACGCCATGCCCGAGGAAAAGATGCTTGCTCCCGGCAAGCTCAAACTCGCCGGACGGTCCATGCGCTGCGGGCGCACGCCAACGCTCATATCGAACAGCTTCTGGGACTATGGCGGCGCAAAAAAGGGCATGATCATCCTCAACCCTTCAAAACTCGACGGGCTCCCGAAATCGGTCCGGCTCTATGTCTATGCCCATGAATGCGGGCATCAGGTCTATGGCCCCAAGGAAACCCGGGCGGACTGCTATGCGGTCAAGCGCGGAAGGCGCGAAGGCTGGCTGACGCGCACCGGCATGAACGAAATCTGCACTTTCCTCTCACCTTATCGCGGCGACTGGGTGCATCCGCCGGGCCCGCAGCGCTGCCAGATCATGAAAAAATGCTTCAACAAGGCCAAGCCGCGGCAGGCGCAAAGATAGTCTAGATCGCTTCAAGTTTTGATGGAATCAAGGCCGCGATCCATCTCTTTGTATATGCGTATCATTTTTCCGGTAACCGGTTCCCACTTATCGGTGATACGCACTAGAAAGCGTGACGCGGGCGCCAATTGCCGCTATGAACGCCAGGGCTTGATCGGCAACCACGGGAGGCAAGTGTCATGGACAAATTCACCACCCTCACCGGCGTCGCCGCGCCGCTCAACATGATCAATATCGACACCGACAAGATCATCCCCAAGCAGTATCTGAAAACGATTGCGCGCACGGGGCTCGGCAAGGCGCTGTTTTCGGAAATGCGCTACCGGGACGACGGGTCGGAGATCGAGGATTTCGTGCTCAACAGGCCGGCCTACCGCGACACCAAAATTCTGGTGGCGGGCGAGAATTTCGGCTGCGGATCGAGCCGCGAACATGCGCCCTGGGCGCTGCTGGATTTCGGCATCCGCTGTGTGGTGGCGCCCTCCTTCGCCGACATTTTCTACAATAACTGTTTCAAGAACGGCATTTTGCCGATTGTTCTGTCTCCCGAGGACGTGGACAAGCTGATGGACGACGCGGAGCGCGGCGCCAACGC
>QIGN01000088.1 GCA_003228955.1 Hyphomicrobiales bacterium | reverse complement strand
GGAAACCTCCCCGGCGGCAATCAGGACCTGTGACAACAATCTTCCCCCAATTCAGCCAAAGTTTTTCTTTCCAATGTGAATGTGACTTGCCAATTACGACTTCGCCTATAGCATTGATCGCACATGCCGCGCGGGCGGCCAAAGGACAACCTACGGTCCGCATCCCGCATTGCTTTAACAAGACCCCTCAAACAACGAAACGATAGGGGAGCAAAAAAGGCCCCATATGCTGAACCGTGTCCCCAGCGCCGAAACGTCAACCGGTCTCGCCCCTGCGTTACAGGTTCAGATATCATCTCTGGCCACGGCGGTCCCTGAATACCGCTACACCCAGGACGAGGCCCGTGAACTCGCCTGCCGCATGTTCCCCGGTTATGCACGGCTTGAAAGCGTGTTTGAAAACACCGGCATAAGGCACCGCTATTCCTGCGTGCCGCTCGACTGGTTCTCGGAGCCTCACAACTGGGTAGACCGCAATATTGTCTATGAGCGCGCCGCGCTTGAACTTCTTGAAAAGGTTGCCAGAAGCGCCATCTCAAAAGCCGGACTGGAATTGAATGATATCGGTGCGATTGTCACGATATCGACGAGCGGGCTGAGCGTCCCCAGCCTTGATGCCAAACTGATGCATATCCTGGGATTGAGGCCGGATACAGAGCGTCTTCCAGTCTTTGGCCTCGGGTGCGCCGGCGGCGTAACGGGGCTGGCGCGGGCCGCCCGGCTCGCGGCGACCATGGATGGCCGGGGCGTACTGATGATGTGCGTGGAACTGAGCGGCCTGAATTTTCGCGCGAGTCGCCAGAGCAAGGTCGATTTTGTCTCTTGCGCGCTGTTCAGCGACGGGGCTGCGGGCGCCATACTTCAAGCGCATCAAAATGGGGCTGGCGGCGGAATGGGCGACATCACCGCCGTGGGGGAGCACAACTGGCCGGGCACCAATGACGTCATGGGCTGGTCAATCGAGGAAGACGGCTTTGGCGTCGTCATGAGTACGCAAATTCCGAAATTCATCCGCGATGAGCTACGCGAAGCCGTCGAGATGTTTCTGGCCAGGCATGGGCTGGATCTGGATGACCTCGATGGCGTGATAACCCATCCGGGCGGGCGCAAGATCCTTGAAGCCATCTCCGTTGCCCTGAACATTGACCGGAGCAGACTGGTCCATGGATGGGACGTGCTGCGCGACTATGGAAACATGTCTTCGCCGACGGTGCTGTTCGTGCTGGAACGTGCGCTTGCCGCAGGCGCGCGGGGACGCCATCTGGTGGCCGGTTTCGGACCCGGGTTCACGGGTTCGTTTGCCCTCCTCGACGTTACAACAGCGTAATGTTCGGCGCCCCGCAGATTGCCGCCATTCTGATTCTGGCCCAGCGCGGGTTCGAGGAAATTTATTCGGCTGGAAATACCAAACGCCTGCTGGCCGAAGGCGCACGCGAAGTGGGCGCGCAATATTATCCGGTGGTCGCCGCCACCCATCTGGGCTGGATTGCCAGCCTGTTCCTGCTGATCTCGCCCAATGCCGATATATCCATGCCGCTGCTCGCGCTCTATCTGTTGTTGCAGGTGGCGCGTTACTGGATCATCGCCTCTCTGGGGCGCTACTGGACTCATCGCATCATAACCCTGGACAATGCGCCGGTCGTGAAGACCGGGCCTTACGCCTTCATCAGACATCCGAACTATATGGTGACACTGATTGAGACCATGCTGCTGCCGATGGTCTTCGGCGCATGGGGGCTGGCGCTGATCATGACGGCCATCTGGGCCGCCGTGCTGCATTACAAGATTTTGCTGGAAGACGCCGCGCTCGCGAGCCGGAAAGAACCTGAAAAAGATACGCCTGCCGGTTAAGCCGGCGCCGGCCCAAAGACCAGAACCGCATTCAGGCCGCCAAAGGCAAAGGAATTCGACATGGCGTAGGTGATCTCGCGCTTGCGCGCCTTGTTCGGCGTGTAGTCCAGATCGCATTCGGGGTCCGGCTCATCGAATCCGATGGTCGGCGGAACAATTCCCTCCTCCATGGCCATGATGACGCCAACCGCCTCGACCCCCCCGCCCGCGCCAAGGCAATGGCCATGCATGGACTTTGTCGCGGAAATCGAAACATCGTCGGCGGCTTTGCCAAATACACGCCGGATGGCGCGCGTCTCGTTGATGTCGTTGGCCGTGGTCGCGGTGCCATGCGCGTTGATGTAGTCAATGTCGCCCGGCGCGAGTCCGGCGTCATCAAGCGCAAGCTGCATCGCAGTGGATGTGCCCTCGAGAGACGGATTGACCATGTCCGCCGCATCGGACGTCATGCCAAACCCGACCAGTTCGGCCAGAATCTTGGCGCCGCGTTCCCTGGCGTGTTCATATTCCTCGAGCACAAGTATTGCCGCACCCTCACTCAGAACGGTGCCGTTACGGCCCTTGCAGAAGGGAAACAGTCCATCGGGACTGAGAACGCGCATGGCCTGCCATGCTTTTGCCGTACCCCAGTTGAGCGAGGCTTCAGATGCGCCGCCAATGCCTTTATCGCACAAACCGCTCTGGATCATCTGGTAGACAAGCCCGATGGAATGAGGCGCGGTCGAACAGGCGCTCACCACGCCGAAACATGGCCCCGTGATGCCATATTCAATGCTGACATGGGCCGCCGCCGATGATCCGATGGTTTTGAGAAGCGTCAGCGGATGGGTCGCGCGCTTCTTCTCCTCGAACAGCATCCTGTATGACATTTCCATCGTGGTGACGCCGCCGATACCCGAGCCGATGATACAGGCGGTTCTGAGGGCTTCATCGCCCTTCAGCGGCATTTCCAGCCCCGACTGGTTAACGGCCTCGACAGCCGCGCAGCCGGCGAATTGCGAATAGCGGTCTGAAAGCAGGAACTGTTTCGACAAGCCAAGTTCCCTGGCGTCGAAGTTTTTCACCTCACCATCGATGGTGATGTAGAGTTCATCGGTGGAGTAAAGCGTCGCCTCGCCGATTCCGCACTCACCACTCTTGAGCGCGTTCCAAAACGCCTCCTGGCCGGTTCCGATAGCGGAAACGACGCCTTGGCCCGTGACAACGACGCGCCTGCGATCCCTGGGCTTTGCCATGTAACTGAAAATGCCTTGATTGGAAACCCGCCCGCGCCTGGCGGAGAGCTACAGGCGCTCGCTACGCCGCGGCTCCGGGCGATTTGTTTTCGGACATGATTGCCTTCACTTTGTCCACTACCGAACCAACGGTCGCGAAATCTTCGACTTCTTCATTGGCGTTGTAAGGAATCTCAATGCCAAACGTATCTTCGATGTCGAACACGATAACCGCAAGATCAAGCGATTCTATGTCCAGATCCGTCAGCGGAGTCTCCAACGCGATCGAATCTGTGGGTTCCTTCATATTTTTCTTCAGAATATCGATGATCTTGGTGGCCACGTCGTCCATATCGATCTCCCCGCCCCATTTGATTAAGCGGGGCCTTATCTATTTCGCAAACTGCTAATGCAAAAGATATCTGTGAGCAAGCCGCGCGTTCAATTAGTCTTAAAACCGGGCGGAGTCCAAATGTCTGCTACAAGGGGTCACTATATCAACTCCGCAGCAGTCAGGCACATGCACCATCCGCGCTTCGCCTCCATTTGGACGTGTTAGCTGACAATTGCAAGTGGAGAAGGCTTAATTGCGTTAAGATGAGTTTTTCCAGTCGCGCCATTTTCGCTCGCAGCACAAGGAAACGTCAGACTCCAGAATCCTGCCAATGCAAATTGCAATGCGCCAGTGCCTGTTGACCCGATCCTGGGCGCACCATGGAAATCGTGCCGGAAACCAGCATCCAGAATTATGAAGAAACCACCAGCCAAGACGTCTGAAAAGCCAAAAACCGGCACCGGAGAATACCCCTGGCTGGAACATTACCCGCGCGGAATAGAGTGGCGTACAGAGTACAAATCCGAACCCCTGGGAGATATTCTGGACCGGTCCTCTGAGATTTTTTCCAATCAAGTTTGCACGAACTTCCTCGGAAAAACAATTACTTACTCAGAAATTGGCCTGCTGGCCAACCGAGCGGCAAAAGGGTTGCAGGCACTTGGCGTTGGCAAGGGAACCCGGGTCGGCCTTTTGCTCCCCAATTGCCCGGCATTTGTTGTCTACTATTTCGCAATCCTGAAAATTGGCGCAAGCGTCGTCAATTGCAATCCACTCTACACTGTTGAGGAGCTTGATCACCAGATCAGGGACAGCGAGACTGAATTTCTGGTGACCCTGGATCTTGCCGCATTATTCGAAAAGGCCGACGCCCTGCTCGAACAGGGAAACCTCAAAACTGCGGTAATTTGCCCGTTTGCTCAAATGCTGCCGCCACTCAAATCGGCCCTGTTCCGGCTACTAAAGTCGAAGCTTCTCGCCAATACGAAAACCGCCCGCAAGCCTGATCGAATCGTTTTCGAGCGCAGCGTCCTCGATAATGACGGGGCCTATGCGCGGCCACAAATCACTCCAGGTGAGGATATCGCGGTTCTGCAATATACCGGCGGGACAACCGGCACGCCCAAGGGGGCCATGCTCACCCACGCGAATCTGACAATCAACATTCAGCAGGTCGATGCCTGGGCCACCAATCTGGACAAAGCGGGCGAAATCATACTCGGCGTATTGCCCCTGTTTCATATCTTCGCCATGACCACGGTGCTCAATTTCGGCGTCGCGCGCGGTTTCGAAATGGTGCTCGTGCCGAAATTCGATATCGATGACGTGCTCAAGCTCATCGGCAAGACCCGGCCGAGCATCTTCCCCGGGGTGCCCACGATCTACAATGCGATCCAGCACCACCCCAAAGCGAAATCCACCGATCTCTCCTCACTCAAATTCTGCATATCCGGCGGCGCGGCGCTTCCCGCCGAGGTCAAGCGCGGCTTCGAGGCGTTATCGGGATGTTCGCTCGTGGAAGGTTACGGATTGAGCGAGACGTCACCGGTTGCGACATGCAATCCGGTGGAAGGAGCACGCGCCGAAGGGTCCATCGGCATTCCCCTGCCCGCCACCCTCATTTCCATCCGGTCCGTCGAGAACCCTGAAAAAGAGATGCCGCTGGGCGAAAATGGCGAAATCTGCATCGCGGGCCCGCAGGTGATGGCGGGTTACTGGAAAAACCCGGCCGAAACGAAGGACACATTTACCGGCAAGTTCTTCAGGACCGGCGATATCGGCTATATGGACGAAGCGGGCTACATCTATATTGTCGACCGCATCAAGGACATGATCAACGCTTCGGGATTCAAAATCTATCCGCGCCGCATCGAGGACGCCATCTATGCGCATGACGCGGTTGAGGAAGTGACGGTCATCGGCGTCGCGGATGAATATCGCGGGGAAGCGCCGGCGGCCTACATCAAGCTGCGCGAGGGCCATAACGCCACGGCGGAAGACATCCTGTTGTTTCTCGAAAAGAAAATCTCAAAAATCGAGATGCCGCGCGACATTGAATTTCGCGATGAATTGCCAAAAACCATGATCGGCAAGTTATCGAAAAAGGAACTGCGTGAAGAGCGCGATGCGGATTAGCGCAGGCGAATAAGACAGTCCGCGCCGCGCGCCTTGAGCTGCCGGCAAAAATTGTCCGCCGAACTGCGCTGTTCCATTGGCCCTATGCCAACGCGGTACCAGACACCGCGCCGCCCCAGATCCGCGCGACGGATTTCAGGGGCCATACCGCCCAGAAGGCGCGGAAAACGCCGCCGCAAATCGTCAAAGGCGCGCAAAGCTTCATTCTGGCTTTGCCGGGCCGCCACCTGAACCAGATAACCACCCGATGGAGGAGGTGCGGCCGGGCGCGGGAGCGAAGCCGTGATGTCGGGCGCGGATTGCGGCATTGCCTGTCCTGGAGGTATCGGGCCCCGCAATTGCGGGTTCCGCGGCGCGGGTGGCGCCGTAGCGGGTCCGGCAGGCGCCGCAACAGCCGCCTGGCGCATGGGCGCCGGTTTTGGCGCCGGGCGCGGCTTGGCTATGATTGCCGGCGCGGGCGGGCGGATCGGATTGGTGCGGGTCCAGTATTTTGTCCGGCACGGCCAGCCGCTGGACAAACATCCCTTGATCTCGACTCTGTCGCGGCCGACTTTCAGGTGTTTCAAATAATAGAGTTTGCCAACTTCGGGGTCGTAAATTTGGCCCTGCCATGTGTTGGGCGCAATTTTTTTCACGCCGACGAGTACGTTAACGCCGACGACGGGCCGGCTACGAAGACCCGGATTGGGATTGAGCCGGTCGCGCCAGGGCTTTCCTTTTTCATCGCGCGCGTCTTTCAGCCATACGATCTCGCCGCACAGGCCCTGTTCCCCGCATTCGCGCAATTCGATTTTACCCTTCTTGTCGGCATTCAGCCAGGTTCCCATCTCCACGGCTCCATAGGCGGACGTAGCAGCAAAAAGACCCGCCGCGAGAACCGTGCAGGAAGACAAAATCGCACGGAAATTCAGTTCCCTTGCCGTCTTCCGCAGAATCGCTCCGTTCACGTCTGTGTTCCTTCAAACCATGCGCGCAGTGCTCAAGCGCTGTTCCCGTTGGCGCCCGTATCCGTAGATTGAGACGAATCACCCGATTGTGTCTTCAATTCAGTTGACCCAGTCTTAACGCGGGCAGTCTTATCGAGCGCAGAATTGCCGCCGGCACTTTCGAGTATTGCGGCCACGCCCATGCCTCCTGCCGTACATACCGATATAAGTCCCCGGGACTTTGGTTTCGGGGCCAGTTGCTTGGCAAGTGCAACTACTATTCTAGCGCCAGTCGCGGCGAAAGGATGGCCAAATGCGAGACTGGACCCTTTTATGTTTAATTTTGCCCGGTCAATGGGCCCCATTGGCCGGTCGCGGCCAAGCACATTCTCGCAGTACTCCGCCGATTCCCAAGCCTTCAGCGTACACAGCACCTGCGCCGCAAAGGCTTCGTGAATTTCATAGAAATCAAAATCCTGCAATTCCAGTTCCGCCTGCCGGAGCATTTTTGAAACGGCGATGGTCGGAGCCATCAACAGCCCATCACCCGCAACATAATTATTCGCCGCGCTCTGCGCATGGGTGAGATAGGCCAGAACGGGCAAGCCTCGTGCCCGCGCCCATTCTTCCGAGCCCAGCAGCACCGCGGATGCGCCATCGGTCAGGGGCGTGGAATTCGCCGCCGTCAATGTGCCCCGCTTTGAGCGCTCGAATACGGGCTTGAGTTCCGCCATGGAGTCCAGGTCAATGTCCGCCCGCAGATTATTGTCGCGGAAAACGCCGGCGCAAGGCACAAGCAAATCGTCGAGAAAACCCTCGTCATAGGCGGCCGCCGCATTTTTGTGGCTGTCAAAGGCGAGTTTATCCTGTGTTTCGCGCGAAATCTGCCACTCCTGGGCCATTAATTCGCAATGCTGGCCCATTGAGAGCCCGGTACGCGGTTCCGCGACGCTTGGCGGTTCAGGTGCAAGTTCCGTTGGGGAAAACCCTTTAAAAACAGAGAACTTCGCCATTAAATTGCGCGCACGCGACAGCTTTATCAGCCGCTGCGCAAACTTCCTCCGGAAGACAACCGGTGAATCACTGACGGTGTCGGAACCGCATGCGATCCCGCATTCAATCTGCCCGATGGCGATTTTCGCGCCAATGCCCATCGCCGCCTGAAGGCTGGTGCCGCAGGCCTGCATTAGCGTAATGCCTGGCGTTGACGGCGCCAGCTGCGTACCGATCACCGCCTCGCGCGCCAGACTCCAGTCCTTGGCGTGAGTCACGACGGCGCCGCCCGTCACCTCGTCGATATGCGCGCCCTGAAGGGCAAAGCGCTCCACCATGCCATTCAGCACCGTGGTCAGCATTTCCAGATTGGTCACATCGGCATAGGGGCCATAGGCCCGGCAAAAGGGAATGCGAACGCCGCCGATTATCGCAACGCGCCGAATATTATTGTCTGCCATGGATGGCTCCTGGAAGTGTTCGGGACACCCTCTAAAGGCTGTCTATTTTTTCCTGTTTGCGATAGTGCAGAGGCCCGCCCCGGAAGGGTGCGAATCCGGTTCCAAAGATCACGCCCGCGTCGACGTGATCGGCGCTCTCAACGATTCTTTCCGCCAATGCGCGCTCGCACTCATCGAGCATCGGCTTGATCAGTTCCCGGCCCAGCACTTCCAGATCTGCCTCATCGAAGGACGCCTGCTGGCGCTTCGGCTTGCCCTTTTCCCAAACATAAAATCCTTCACCTGATTTCTTGCCGAGTTTGCCATTTTTCACCAGGCGATCGAGCTCGGAGTCCTCGACCGGCCCCAGATTGAGCGTTTCCGCCACATTCTTGCAAATATCCAGGCCAACGACGTCGGAAAGTTCCAGCGGCCCCATGGGCATGCCAAACTTGACCGCGGCCTGGTCGATTTTTTCACGCGGCTCGCCTTCCTGATAGCGGCGCACGCCGTCGAGCATATAGGGTGCGAGCACGCGATTGACGAGAAATCCGGGGCAGCTTTTCACGATCAGAGGATATTTTCTGATTCCCGTGACAAAGGCGCACCCCTTGCGCACCTCCTCATCGCGGGTACCAGCACCGAGAACCACCTCCACAAGCGGCAGCTGGGCAACCGGATTAAAGAAATGCAGGCCGATCAGGCGGCCCGGGTCCTTCAGGGGCTTGGCAATATCCTCAATCTGCAATGAGGAGGTATTGGTGGCGAGAATGGCGCCGGGTTTCATCTTCGCCTCAAGGCCGGCAAAGACCTTCTGCTTGATTTCAAGGTTTTCCACGATCGCCTCGATCACAACATCGGCGCGGGGCACATGTTTTCCCTCAGGGTCGGCAATCAGCCGCGCCACGGCCGCGTTAATTGCCTGGCGTGTCTTGAGCCGGCGCTTGAACAGTTTTTTGGCGCGCGCCAGAGCCTTGCCGATTTGTTCCTCGCTCAAATCCTGAAGGCTGGCTTCCATGCCGCACACCACGCACCAGGCGGCAATGTCGCCGCCCATGGTTCCCGCGCCCACGACATGAACGCGCAGCGGTTTTACGGCGCCCTTGGGCGCTTCGTTCTTGAGCATTTCGGTCAGACCGAAGACGCGGCGCAGATTGCGCGCGACATCGCTGGTCATCAACGGAGCGAAGGCAGATGTTTCGGCCGGTTTCATGCGCCGCGAACTGTCGCCATACCGCGCAAACAGATCGATCAGCCTGAAGGGCGCTGGATAATGATCCTCGCGAACCTTTTCGGACGTCTTTTTGCGCATCTTCTTGGCCAGGTAATCGCGAAAGGGCGCCTTGCGCAGCAACTTCTTCCACCAGGGCGCACCCCTGGATTTGCGCTTCTGCAACACCGCCTTGCGCGCGGCCCAGCGCAGGCGGTGATGGGTCGGTACAAGCTGATCCACCAGGCCAATGGCGCGGGCGTGACCGGGGCGCAGCATGCGCCCCGTAAGCATCATCTGCATGGCATCCATCGCACCCGCCAGTTCAATCGAGCGCACGGTCCCGTTCAATCCGGGAAAGATACCCAGCTTGACTTCCGGCAAGCCGAGCCGCGTGCCCTCCTCGCGGGTCGCAATCCGGTAATGGCACGCCATTGCCAACTCCAGCCCGCCGCCGAGACAAAACCCCTGAATGGCGGCGACGACCGGCACGCGCAGATTCTCAATCCGGTCGAACAGGCCGATGGTTGCAAGCACCGCGTCTTCTACGTCCTTGTCACTCTCCATGGAATCGAATTCGCGAATATCGGCGCCGGCAATGAAATTATTCTTTTTGCCGGAAATCAGGATGAGACCGCGCACATCGCCCTTTTCGGCAGCCTCCTCCACCCTTGAAACAATGGCGGCCAGTTCTTCGGTGGGCCGGCGGCCAAGTGTGTTCATGGACTCGCCCTCGCGATCAAAGACAGCCCAGGCGATCTCCTCGAAGTCGATTTCGAAACGCCAGTCCTTGAGAGTGTCGATATCTGCTGGGGTGATTTCAGTCATTCGGCTGCCAGACTCTGCGAGTCAGCCTTCCTGTAATGGGGGAGGACTTCAGCCGGGTCGAAGTGATCGACAGCGATAACCTGCGTGACAAGCTCTTCAAGCTCGCTCAGCGCCTTCGCCTCATCGGCCGTGATGACGTCCTTGTCCCGCGCCTCGCTTATCCAGTCATTGGTATGATTGCGCGCGATTGTGCCGGCGCGTACCGCTTTTTCGAGCTTCTCGTCCGCGTCCTGCAACGCGGTGACCTTGGCAAATGTATGCTCCAGCAGACCCGCAGGATCGGCCGGATCGTCAGTGATGAAAATGTCGCGGGTAAGGCGGTCGCGCGCCTCGCCCGGTTGCAGGGCGGCGCGTGTAATCTCCTTGCCCAGAGCGTCGCTTGCGGGCTTCGCGCGCGCGCCCAGCGGGAAGACCAGCGGGCGCAGAAGAAGTTTTACCGGCAGCACCGGAAAATTATCGATAACGCCCTTCAGGGCCTGCTGGAACCGGTACAGATGATTGGCCGCGCAATAATCGACGATTTTTGCATCCGCCACAGGCTGTCCGTCATCCTCGAAACGCTTCAATACGCAGGACAGAAGATAGAGCTCGCTCAAGGCGTCGGCGAGCCGCCCGGTGATTTTCTGTCTGACCTTCAGGCCCCCTCCAAGAGACGCCACGGTCAGGTCGGCCACAAGCGCGAAGCTGCGCGCGGAGCGGGCGAGCTGCCTGTACCAGCGCCGGTTGACGCCGGCATGGGCGGGAGCGTCGGAGAGAAATCCGCCCGTGAGATTATGGAACAGGGAGCCAAAGATATTGGCCACCGCGAAGGACACATGGCCGCAAAAGGCCTTCTCGAAGGCGGCAAGCCCGCGATCGACATTCCAGTCCTGCAATGCCTCGACCTCCTTGTAGAGCCAGGGATGACTCCTCAGTGCGCCTTGCGCGAAGGTGATGAGCGTGCGGGTCAGGATATTTGCGCCCTCGACCGTAATGGCGACAGGCATGGCCTGATAGGCCGATTGCAGATAATTGGACGGGCCGTCGCAAATGGCGCGCCCCCCGTGAATGTCAAAGGCGTCATTCACCGCGATGCGCATACGCTCGGTCGTCTGGTATTTCAGCAGGGCGGAAATCACCGAGGGTTTCTCGCCGGCCGAGACCATCGAAGCGGTCACCGAACGCGCGGCCTCGCAGACATATGCCGTCTCGACGAGCCGCGCCAGCGGTTCCTCGATGCCCTCCATGAAGGCGATGGGCAATCCGAACTGCTTGCGGATGCGGGCATAGGCGGTTGTATTGCGCAACAGCGCCTTGGCGGCGGCGGTGCTGGTCGCGGGCAGTGAAATGGCGCGCCCCTCGGAAAGACACTCCATCAACATGCGCCAGCCCTGCCCCAGACCCTCCTGGCCGCCAACCACCCAGTCCATGGGCACGAAAACATCCCGGCCCCAGTTGGGACCGTTGGGAAAGGCGACACCGCCGGGCAAATGCCGCCGGCCGATTTCAACGCCTTTGTGATCGGTTGGAATAAGCAGGACCGTGATGCCAACAGCCTCCCCTTTTCCAAGCAATTTATCGGGGTCCAGAACTTCAACCGCGAGACCCAGCAGCGTCGCCTTGGGCCCAAGCGTGATATAGCGCTTGTCCCATGTGAGGCGCATCCCGAGCGTCTCTTTGCCCTCGTATGTCTGTTTGCAGACGATCCCGACGTCGCGCATCGTGGCGGCGTCCGATCCGGACGTGGGTCCGGTAAGCGCGAAACAGGGGATTTCCTTGCCCTGCGCCAGCCGCTTCAGATATTTCGATTTCTGCTCATCGGTGCCGTATCTCTCGATCAATTCACCCGGCCCGAGTGAATTGGGCACCATGACAATGACCGCCACATCGGGGCAGCGCGAGGCGATTTTGCCGATAATCAGCGACTGCGCCTGAGCGGAAAATCCCAGCCCGCCATGCTCTTTCGAAATGAGCATGCCGAGAAAACCGTTCTCGGCGACGAAATTCCACACCTTCTCGGGAATGTCCCTGCGGGTGTGGCGGATATCCCAGTCGTCCAGCATCCGGCACAATTCTTCAGTCGGTCCGTCGATATAGGCGCGCTCCTCCGCGCTCAATGACATGGGCGGCACATCGCGCAGTTTTTTCCAGTCCGGCGCGCCGCCGAACAACTCCGCGTCCCAGCCGATCGTACCCGCTTCGAGCGCCTCGCGTTCGGTGGCGGAAACCTTGGGCATGATTTTTTTCAGCGCGCCATAGGCGGGACGAATGACAAGACGGCGCCGCACGGGCTGGATTGAAAGGACCGCCATGACGCCGGCGAGGATCCAGCCTATGAATGCGCCGCCGGAAAGGGATAGGAGCGGTTCGGAAAAGGGCAGCCCGAACTGCGCGATCAGGGTCAGGACCGCGATGGTTGCGGCCCAGATTGAAAGCGGCGCCTGCCGAATGGCCAGATATACGAGTGCCGCAAAGCAAACAGTAAGAAATATCAGCGCCGACATGGCCGCAGTCTCCTCTTCCGGCGCGCTCCCCAGCACGCCCCTATGTTTACCCCCTCCAGCCCCTTAATCAACCCAAGGATTTCAGGGTTCATGTCCGGCCCGGTATCTTAAATTCCGGCACGGGCCCAGGACCCCAATATAGTTGTGATTTCTGGCTGGCAAAACCGCCATGCCTCGGTGCGGCAATTGGGCTGCGATGAAACGCACTTCTTGTCCTCATCGTTTGAATTGGATAAGCCTTCGGCGAGCGCCGGGCACTCCATCGCGTCTTTCCTGGCGGCTAACACGAATTCAAGGGGCATATCCATGGCGCAAGATCCTATCCCGGCCCAGTTGGGGCCTTATGAAATCGAAGTCGAGGAAGGCAAACGTTATGCCTGGTGCCGTTGCGGCCGCTCCAAGAAACAGCCGCTTTGCGATGGGTCGCACAAGGACACCGGTCTCAAGCCGTTACTGTTTACCGCCGAAAAGACCGAGACCCTCTATCTGTGTGGCTGCAAGGATACCGGCGATGAGCCATTTTGCGATGGCTCGCACCTCATGATGTGAGGACGGCGGGAAACATCACCTGACCGTGATGCCATTCTTTACAGCACCTCTATTTGTTTGGCTCACCCCTCACCTGCGTGGCATGGTTGGCGCCCGATTACGCCAGCCAAAGGCAATGTGAGCCTTGACCACGCCCGGACCCAGAAACCTCATCACTGACATCGCGGGGCTGCGCGTTGGCAATGCCCATGATGAAAAGCTGCGCTCTGGGGTCACTGTACTCCTGAGCGAACATCCCATGATCGCGGCAATAGATGTGCGCGGCGGCAGCACCGGCACACGCGATACACATGCACTTGAATCTGAAGGTCTGATTCAGGAGGTTCACGGGCTTGTTCTGTCTGGCGGGTCCGCCTTCGGTCTCGACGCGGCCACGGGTGTGCAAAGCTTTTTGCGCGAAAAGGGTCAGGGCTTCGCCGTGGGTGACGCACGCGTGCCCATTGTCCCCCAGGCGATCCTGTTTGATCTGCTCAATGGCGGGAACAAGGACTGGGGGCGGCGCCCGCCCTATCAGGATATGGGATTCGCGGCGTGCGAAAGTGCGGCCGGAGACTTTGCACTCGGCACGGTTGGCGCGGGATACGGCGCGACCACCTTCAATCTGAAAGGCGGTCTCGGCAGTGCCTCCATGCAAATGCCTGACGGGATCACCATCGGCGCTCTGGCCGCGGTCAATGCAGTGGGCTCGGTGACGGTCGGCGGCACACCCCATTTCTGGGCTGCTCCATTTGAGTGCGGAACTGAATATGGCGGGTGCGGTTCGCCAGCAAAAACACCCCCCGGCGCGCTCGCGCCCGATTTCAAAGGCGGCCCCGGTGAAAACACCACCCTGGTTATTGTCGCCACCGATGCGGCTATGGACCGTGTGATGCTGAAGCGTCTCGCCATCATCGCGCAGACCGGCCTCGCCCGCGCCATTTATCCGGTGCACTCAACATTCGATGGCGATATCGTGTTCGCGGTCTCGACCGGCAGAAAGCCCCTGGCTGGTCCTGAACGGGCTCTGGCGGTGCTGGGCGTCCATGCAGCCAATGTGACAGCCCGCGCAATTGCACGCGCCATCTATGAAGCAGTTAGATTTAGCAGTGAACCGAGCGGCCTCCCCGCCTATATGGACATTCACCCTGGAGCCGAAAAATGACCAAGCCCCCAACAGCACGACGCGTCACGCACGGAATCTCTCTCCTGATCTTGTTGCTCCTGCTCGGCTTCGCCGGGCCCGCGCAGGCCGGTGAAATCGCTGAAAGGAAGATCCTCGGCTTCTCTCCCGACGGGCGTTATTTTGCCTTTGAGCAGTTCGGCGTGCAGGACGGCTCGGGCTTTCCCTATGCGGATATTTTTGTCATCGACACATCTACCGATGAATGGGTCAAGGGCTCGCCGTTCCGGGTGCTGCTGAAAGACGAGCGCGCGCAGCCTGTTGGCGCGCGCAAGAAAGCGCTCGCACGGGCCGGCAACCTGTTGCGGAAACTGAAAATTTCAGAACAGGGCCGGCTGCTCGCCTCCAATCCTCCCAGCGAACTGAGCGCCGATCCTTATCGGGTGGAGGTCAATGTCAGTCAGATTGCCGTCGGCGCGCCGGACCGCCGGAGCTTTACGCTTGAAGAAACAGTCCTTGCGAATCCGCGGTGCGCCACCTTCACCGGCGAGCCGATAAAAGGATTTCGCCTGACGACGCTAAGCCGGGATGGCGCGCGAATCGTACTTCACAACGACACCTCGATCCCCAAGAGCCGCGGCTGCCCGCTGCGTTACGCCCTCTCCGACATCGTGGTTTTCGAGCCGGGCGCGGGGCGCCGGATATTCGCCATTCTCGTCAGCGTCTACGCCCTTGGTTTCGAAGGCCCGGACCGGCGCTTCCTGGCCATTACACGGGCGCTGAACTGACAACTGTGAAACGCGCAATTGCAGCAGGACCTTTTGCGTGGCAAGTTCGCAGCCTGGAACAGGCGTGCATGTGCCAGATGTAGAGGGAATATAAATGGAACAGAGCGGATTAAGCCGCACGGTCGGATTTTTTCTGGCATTGCTGTTCGCGGCGGTGATGGGGATGAGCCTCGTTGCGGTTCTGGTGGCCGAATATATGGAACCGGGGCGCGTCATGAGCGAGCAGGCGCGGCTCACGCTGCGGATTTGCGGCATTGCCGGCGCCTTGGCGGCTCTGCTCACATGGTGGTTGCAGCGCTTTGCCGCCCATCGCGGCTTCGCCGTCCGGTTTTTCTACGCGCTGGTCATCTTCCTGCTGGCGTTCGGCGCGTTTGGCGGCTTGCTGGGCGTCGTTTCGAATTTCATGTTCAACCCCGGCGCCAATGATTTCAGCCTGACCGGCCTCTATTGGGCGTCGGTCGGCGGGTTCTATACTTTTGTGCTGTTCCTGCTGGGATCGGTCAATCCGGGTCTGCTCGCCGTATTGCTCGCGCCGGGGATCGTTCTGGCGCTCGTTGGCCCGAGGGAAATCCCCTGAGCGGCAATGATTGAGCGTGAGCACGCGCTCTGGTAGACCACGCAATCCTTAAAGTTATCAGGCGTCAAAAAAATGATTCCCCGCTACACACGCGCTCCAATGGCCAAAATCTGGGAGCCGGAGTCCAAATTCCGGATCTGGTTCGAAATCGAGGCTCATGCCTGCGATGCCATGGCGAAACTCGGCATAATCCCCAGGGCCGCGGCCAAGGCGGTGTGGGACAAAGGCGGCTTCGATATCGCCCGCATCGATGAAATCGAGCGGGAAGTAAAGCATGATGTCATCGCCTTCCTCACCAGCCTCGCGGAACATGTGGGCGAGGAGGCCCGCTTTGTTCATCAGGGCCTGACCTCGTCGGATGTTCTCGACACCTGTTTCGCCGTTCAGCTTGTCAGGGCAACCGACATATTGCTGGAGGATATGGAGGCGCTCCTTGCGGCGCTGAAAAAACGCGCCATCGAGCACAAGGATACGGCGTGCATCGGGCGCAGCCACGCCATTCACGCCGAACCCACCACATTCGGGCTGAAAATGGCGCAGGCCTATGCCGAATTCTCCCGCTGCAAGGATCGCCTCCAGGCGGCGCGAAGGGAGATCGCCACCTGCGCCATTTCCGGCCCCGTCGGCACCTTCGCCACCGTCGACCCGCGTGTCGAAGCGCATGTGGCCAAAGCCCTTGGGCTGGAGGTTGAACCCATTTCAACTCAAGTCATCCCGCGCGACCGGCACGCCATGTATTTCGCCACCCTTGGCGTCATCGCCTCCTCCATCGAGCGCCTGGCGACGGAAATCCGCCACCTGCAGCGCACCGAGGTGCTGGAGGTGGAGGAATATTTCTCTTCCGGGCAAAAAGGCTCCTCCGCCATGCCCCACAAGCGCAATCCCATACTGACGGAAAATCTCACGGGCCTCGCGCGGCTGGTGCGCTCGGCTGTCACACCCGCGCTTGAGAATGTGGCCCTGTGGCATGAGCGCGACATATCGCATTCCTCCGTCGAGCGGGGTATCGCGCCCGACGCAACGGCCCATCTTGATTTTGCGCTCGCGCGCCTCACCGGGGTTATTGAAAAGCTGGTCGTCTATCCCGAAACCATGCAGGCCAACATGGACAAGCTCGGCGGGCTGATGCATTCCCAGCGCGTGCTTCTGGCGCTCACGCAAGCCGGCGTATCGCGGGATGACGCTTACCGGCTTGTCCAGCGCAACGCCATGAAGGTATGGGAGGATGGCGCCGATTTTCTGGAACAACTGCTGGCCGACAAGGACGTGATGGCCGCGCTTTCGGAAGACGAAGTGCGCGACAAATTCGACATCGGGTATCACACCAAGAATGTGGACGTGATTTTCAAGCGGGTGTTTGGCTAGCGCTTCAGCGCCTTCACAACATCCGCCGCCGCGCCGCCAAGCAACCCCATGTCGGTGCCGACGGAAATGACGTCCCAACCGGCCGCGATCAGGGGTTTTGCATAGTCGAGATCGTTTGCAAAAATCGATGTGATTACAGAGTGTTCCCGCGATTTCTTTAGAATCTCATTGCAAGCCTCGGCCACTTCGGAACGGCGAATGTCCCGGGTGCCCGTCAGCGCAAGCGCGAGGTCGTTCGGCCCCACGAGCACCATATCGAGGCCGTCGACCCTGAGAATGTCATCGAGGTTGTCCATCGCGCCTTGGGTTTCAATCTGAACGCAGTTGATAACCCAGTCATTGGCCTGCTCAAGATAATCGCCATCAATAAGGAATTTGCCGCGATAAGGGCCCCAGCCGCGCGCGCCGCGCGGGGGGTAAAATCCGGCTCGCACACAGGCCTCCACATCGCCGACGCTCTCGACCAGCGGAGAGACGACGCCCTGCGCGCCGGCATCGAGGGCCGCGCCGATCAGACCGGCATCGGGAGTGAGGGGACGCACCAGTGCCGGCAGCCCCGCCGCCCGCGCCGCGGTGAGGCAATTTACAAGATCGGCGTGATGCCCGAGCCCATGCTGCTGGTCGACAAGCACCGCGTCATAGCCCGCCTCCCCCATCTGCTCGACAATGTAAGGCGCCCCATAGGTGACCCACGCCATGAGCATCGGCTTTTTGCCGGCGATAGCTGCACGTAGTGAAGCCGGGGGCACGGGCACGTGCTATTCAGACTGGCTTTCTATCTGGGCGACGGCCTCGTCCATCAATTCCTCCATGGAACGGCGGATCTGATGGTCCGACTGGTCGATGCCCGCTTCGTCGAAGTCCCCGCGGATTTTGCGGAAGACGTCTTCCTCGCCCGGCTCTTCAAGATCGGACAGCACAACGTCCTTGGCATATTTATCAACCGCTTCGCCCGTCAGTCCCATTTTTTCCGCCGCCCACAGGCCAAGCAGCTTGTTGCGGCGGGCATTTGCCTTGAATTGCAGTTCCGCATCATGGGCGAATTTTTTTTCGTAAGCCTTTTCACGGTCATCAAAAGAATTCATTTCCGGCGCTCCTTACCTATTACGCGGCAGTCCGCATTGGCGGCCGGGCGCTGAGCCTGAACCGCTGACAAAGGCGCAGGGATAGCCCGGAGCCCGGCGCAAATCAACTGCCGGTTTGTCGCGGCGCGCCCCGGTTTCAGGTGATTGTTTCTTGAAGGCCCTTCGGCTAGGTTCGGTGCATCAATGAGCGCGATTCTCGCACTGGTGTTCAGACATTTTCGCGCGAGGCGGAGACGATCATTTTGGATATCTGGAAAATCATCGAACCAACCCGTTTGTTGCATGAAAGGATCACCCCATGAGCCGGCGGCGGCGCGTTTACGAGGGCAAGGCCAAGATTCTTTACGAAGGACCCGAGCCGGGCCTGCTCGTCCAGCATTTCAAGGATGACGCGACAGCCTTCAACGACAAGAATCATGACCGCGTCGAAGGCAAGGGCGTGCTGAATAACCGCATCTCGGAGTATCTCTTCCAGCGGCTGGGCGAGATTGGCATTCCGACGCACTTCGTCAAACGCCTCAACATGCGCGAGCAACTGATTCGCGAAGTCGAGATCATCCCGGTTGAACTGGTTGTGCGGAATGTCGCCGCGGGATCGCTGGCGAAGCGGCTGGGGCTCGATGAAGGCACGCAGTTGCCGCGCTCCATCGTGGAATTCTATTACAAGTCCGACGAACTGGACGACCCGATTGTTTCAGAAGAGCATGTGACGGCATTCGGCTGGGCCAATCCGCAGGAAATCGACGAAATGATCGCTCTTTCGCTCAGGATAAACGATTTCCTGACCGGCCTGTTTTTAGGCGTCGGTATCCGCCTGGTGGACTTCAAGATCGAATTCGGCCGGCTGTTCGAGAACGAGATGATGCGCATTGTGCTGGCCGACGAAATCTCTCCCGATTGCTGCCGGCTGTGGGACATAGAAACACAGGACAAGATGGACAAGGACCGCTTCAGCAAGGACCCCGGCGGCCTGATCGAGGCTTACCAGGAAGTCGCGCGCAGACTTGGCGTATTTGTCGACAACCCTCCAGGCGAAGGGTCAGGACCGGTGCTGGTCAGCTCCAAATAGCAACGGTTTTTTTTGTAACCTCAACTCAGACAACGGACCCGCAAGCAGCATGAAGGCCCGGATCAAAATCACATTGAAGAACGGCGTCCTCGACCCCCAGGGCAAGGCGATAGCCAATGCACTTGGCGCGCTCGGTTTCGATGGCGTGGGGGACGTGCGGCAGGGAAAATATATCGAAGTTGAACTCCACGATACGGATCGCGCCAGCGCCGAGCAGAAGCTAGAGCGCATGTGCGAGCAACTGCTCGCCAACACCGTTATCGAGAATTACAGCTACGAGCTGGAGGGTATATGAAGGCGAGCGTAATCGTCTTTCCCGGTTCTAATTGCGACCGCGACGTCGCCGTCTCCCTCGAAGCGGCGATGGGTAAAAAACCCGCCATGGTCTGGCATGGCGAGGCGGATGTGCCGGCGAGCGATCTGATCGTTTTGCCCGGCGGGTTTTCCTATGGCGACTATCTGCGCTCCGGCGCCATGGCGGCCCATTCGCCGATCATGCGCGATGTGGTGGCAAAGGCGAGAAAAGGCACGCCGGTGCTGGGCATCTGCAACGGTTTCCACCTGCTCACCGAAACCGGACTGCTCCCCGGCGTGCTGATGCGCAATGCCTCACTCAAATTCATCTGCAAGGATGTTTGGCTCAAGGTGGTGCGCAACGATACGGATTTTGCGCGGGGATATGCTCCAGGCGAGGTGATCCGTATCCCGATCGCCCATCATGACGGAAACTATTTCGCCGATGAAGATACGCTCGACCGGCTTGAGGGTGAAAACCGGGTTGCGTTCCGATACTGCGATGCCTCGGGCGCACTGAACGGTGATATCAACCCGAACGGCTCACAGCGCAATATCGCCGGACTCTATAACGAAACCGGCACGGTGCTCGGCCTCATGCCCCACCCCGAACGCCTCGCCGACCCGGCTCTTGGCGGCACGGACGGCAGACCAATGTTCGATTCCCTCGTCCGGGCCCTGCACTGATGGGCGCGCAGGCGGCT
Source organism: Hyphomicrobiales bacterium (assembly GCA_003228955.1). GTDB lineage: Bacteria > Pseudomonadota > Alphaproteobacteria > Rhizobiales > Methyloligellaceae > UBA2767. The sequence goes on along the minus strand of QIGN01000088.1, from coordinate 2,965 downwards.
GCCATGACACCTGAACTCGTCTCCGAGCACGGGCTCAGCGCGGAAGAGTATGAGCAGGTGCTCTCGATCCTCGGCCGCGAACCCTCCATTACCGAACTCGGCATTTTTTCGGTCATGTGGTCGGAGCACTGCTCCTACAAATCTTCCAAAGTGTGGCTGAAAACCCTGCCCACCACTGGCCCCCAGGTCATTTGCGGCCCCGGAGAAAATGCCGGCATTGTCGACATCGGCGACGGGCAATGCGCCATCTTCAAGATGGAAAGCCACAACCACCCGTCTTTCATCGAGCCCTACCAGGGCGCGGCGACGGGCGTTGGCGGCATTATGCGCGATGTGTTCACCATGGGCGCGCGCCCGGTCGCCAATCTCAATGCGTTGCGCTTCGGCGCGCCGGACCATCCAAAGACCCGCCATCTGGTATCCGGCGTCGTTGCCGGCATTGGCGGCTATGGCAACTGCGTCGGCGTGCCCACGGTCGGCGGCGAAGTCAACTTCGACCCCGGCTATAACGGCAACATTCTGGTAAACGCCATGTGCGTCGGCCTGGCGGACACGGACAGGATTTTCTATTCCGCCGCCAGAGGCGTCGGCCTTCCGGTTGTCTATGTGGGCTCCAAGACGGGTCGCGACGGCATTCATGGCGCGACCATGGCCTCGGCTGAATTCGACGATGATTCAGATGAAAAACGCCCCACCGTGCAGGTCGGCGATCCGTTCACCGAGAAACTGCTCATCGAAGCCTGCCTTGAGTTGATGGCGCGGGACATCATCATTGCCATTCAGGATATGGGCGCGGCAGGCCTCACATCGTCTTCGGTGGAGATGGCGGACAAGGGCGGTGTCGGCTTTGATCTCGATCTCAATAAGGTGCCCTGCCGCGAAGAAGGCATGAGCGCCTATGAGATGATGCTGTCGGAAAGCCAGGAACGGATGCTCATCGTGCTCAAGCCGGGCAGCGAAGACAAGGCGCGCGCCATCTTCCAAAAGTGGGAGCTTGATTTCGCGGTCGTTGGCGTGACGACGGATACGGGCCGCCTCATCGTCACCCACAACGGCCATATCGAAGCCGATATGCCGGTGAAGGCCCTGGCGGACTCAGCCCCTGAATACAAGCGGCCCTGGACCCTGCCCGAGCCGCCGGCCGTCATTTTACCGCGGGATGTTGCCGCGCCGGATAGCCTGACCGGAACACTGGAAACATTGATGGGGTCGCCGCATCTGTGTTCGCGCCGCTGGGTGTGGGAGCAATATGACCATATGGTGATGGGCGATACACTGCGCCGCCCCGGCGGCGATGCGGCAGTCGTGCGTGTGCACGGAACCACCAAGGGACTTGCCGCCACCTGCGATGTGACGCCGCGCTATTGCGCCGCCGACCCGGTCGAGGGCGGCAGGCAGGCCGTCGCGGAAGCCTGGCGCAATCTCACCGCCACCGGAGCCGATCCGCTCGCCATCACCGATTGCATGAATTTCGGCAATCCCGAACGCCCTGAAATCATGGGCCAGTTCGTAGGCTGTATCGAAGGTATGCGCGAGGCGGCGGAGGCGCTTCAATTCCCGGTCGTATCGGGCAATGTGTCGCTTTACAATGAAACCAAGGGCGCCGCCATTCCGCCGACGCCCGCCATTGGCGGCGTGGGGCTCATTCCCGATATTGCGCATATGGCGGATATCTCGCTCAAGATTGAGGGGGAAACGCTCCTGCTGCTGGGCGCCGAGCGCGGCCATCTCGGCCAGTCGCTCTATATGGATGTGATTCTGGAAAAACGAGAGGGTGCGCCGCCGCCGGTGGATCTGGCGGCTGAACGCAAAACGGGCGATCTGGTGCGTGAATTGATCCGGGACGGATCGGTCTCGGCCGTGCATGATGTCTCCGATGGCGGGTTGCTGGTCGCAGTGAGCGAAATGGCGCTGGCCGGCGGGGTTGGCGCCGCCATGGGCGAATATGATGGCCCCCAGCCAGTCCACGCGATGGCTTTTGGAGAGGATCAGGGCCGCTATATCGTTGCATCCTCCCGCAGCGGGGAAATCATCGCCCGCGCTAAGGCAAGCGGTATACCCGTCCGGATCATCGGCGAAACCGGAGGGGATACAATCTCGGTTCCGGGAGAAGAACCGGTGCCGCTTGAGAAATTAAGAAGCCTTCACGAAGGCTGGTTGCCTCACTATATGACCTCACGCTAAACTGCGTTCAAGCCAAGGAGGCGCTTGTCACCGATGCCCATGGACGAAAATGAAATCACGCGGCTGATCAAGAAGAACCTGCCGGACGCGGAAGTTTCGGTTCGCGACCTGGCCGGTGACGGAGACCATTACGCGGCCAGCGTGGTATCGGAAGCGTTTCGTGGCAAGACCCGTGTGCAGCAGCACCAGCTGGTTTACGAGGCGCTGGAAGGCAATATGGGCGGTGCGCTTCACGCGCTTGCCCTGCAAACCTCAGCTCCGGACCCGAAGAAGGATTGAATGGATTATGAGCGAACAGAAAATACATGACTGGATCGGAAAAAAAGTCGCGAACAACGACGTGGTGCTGTTCATGAAAGGCACCCGGCAGTTTCCCCAATGCGGTTTTTCAAGCCAGGTCGTGCAGATGATGGACTATCTCGGCCTCGAATATTCAGAGGTGAATGTGCTTGATGACCTGGGCATCCGCGACGGCATCAAGACTTACACCAACTGGCCGACCATCCCGCAGCTCTACATCAAGGGCGAGTTTGTGGGCGGCTGCGACATCATTCGCGAAATGTTTCAGGACGGAGAGTTGCAGGAGCTGCTGACGTCAAAAGGCATCTCACACAACAAGCAGACGCAAACCGCCTGACGCGGCTCTCGATTTCCGGAAAATATCCACGATTAAAGCACCCTGCGGGTTTGAGCCCGGAGGGTGTTTTCGTATCCGGCGCTGCACGTGTTAACGCGAGTAATACTCGATCACCAGATTGGGCTCCATCATCGCCGGATAGGG
>QIGN01000076.1 GCA_003228955.1 Hyphomicrobiales bacterium | reverse complement strand
GCGGCCCAGGCCTTCGGGACGGCCCATCACGGGTCCACGAAGGGGTGCCTTCTGGCCATCGACGATCTGGCCGCGCGAGACGATATCAAAAATATACTCGACATCGGTACGGGCACCGGCGTGCTGGCCATCGCCGCCGCGCGGGTCTGGCGCGCGCGCGTCCTCGCCAGCGATTGCGACCTGGTAGCCACCGGCATCGCGGAAGAGAATTTCAGGCGCAATGGCGTGCGGGACAGGATCGAATGCGTGACCGCAAATGGCCTGGCGCACCCCCTTATCGGGAAAAGCGCGCCCTTCGACCTCGTAATCGCCAATATTCTCGCCACGCCGCTCATGGACATGGCCCATGACATCGCGGAGGCGCTGCGGCCCGGCGGAATTGTCATCCTGTCGGGAATAACGGACGAACAGGCGGGGGGCGTGACCAACGCCTATGAGACCGTCGGTTTTATGCCCCTGCGCCAATTCTCGGTTTCAGAGTGGGTGACGCTCACCCTGCGTGGCGGTTAGCCGGCGCGGTATTGCCGGCGCAACCGCGTGATCTCGGCAGTGGTATAGCCGATGTTCTTCAGTGCGGCGTCGTCATAGGTGCTGAAAATTTTCCCCACCCGCCTGACGATGCGCTGCTCCTGCGCTTCGATCATGCGCCAGAAAAAGCGGCCGAGCCACCCGCCGGAGGATGTGCCGGGCTTCGAGCCTGGCAAATTCGTATAGGTTGTTGCTGTCATGGCAATTCCCTCCAATTGGAGTTCTGCTGTCCAGATAAAGTCAGCAATGTTGCCCTAAATATAGGGTGGCCAGACTTTCGCGGTAGCGGGATTGCAGCAATGCAGCACCGCGCCCGGTGCATGGCCGCGTTGATCGGACAGGGACCAGCGCGTACAAGGCGAGTCATGTTTCAAACATTTGAAGACGCCTCCGGTCCGTCAAAGGGAAAAACCCGCATCGCCCTGATGCGCAGGGCGCTCAGGGCGCGCGGGCTGGCGGCGTTTCTGGTGCCGCGCGCGGACGAGCACCAGAATGAATATGTGCCGCCAAACGCGGAACGTCTGTCCTGGCTCACGGGCTTTACCGGGTCCGCCGGAATGGCCATTGTCGGGGGCAAGAGCGCCGCACTCTTTGTCGATGGCCGCTACACGCTTCAGGCGCCCGCACAGGTGGACACCGGCGTCTTTGAAATTCTTCAGGTCCCGCAGAACAAATCGTCTGACTGGATCAAGGCGCACCTGAAAAAGGGCGATGCGCTTGGCTATGACCCGCGGCTGCACTCCATCAAATCGATTCAAAAGATGGAACAGGCGGTTTACGAGGCCGGCGCGGTCCTTGCGCCTCAGGATGAGAACCTGATCGATGCGATCTGGAAGGATCGCCCGGCGCCGCCGCGTGCGCCTGTCGTCCTCCACCCGCTGGACTATGCCGGCGAAGCAGCATCCAGAAAGATTACAAGAATTCAAAAGGGTATACGAAGGGCCAAAGCAAATGCCGCCATTTTGGCAATGCCGGAATCCATCGCCTGGCTGCTGAATATTCGAGGGAAGGATGTCCCGCACACGCCTCTGGCCCTGTGTTTCGCCATTCTCCCCGCAAAAGGCCGCCCGGAGCTTTTCATTGCGCCAAAGAAACTCGCCCCAAATGTCCGCAAGGTGTTGGCAAAGGATGTGACGATCCGCAAACCCGAAGCTCTCCCTTCCGCTCTGGCCGCCCTCGGCAAAGCCAAAGCGAGAGTGCTGCTCGACCCCGATACTGTGTCTCGATGGTTTGCCGATCAGCTCACCGAAGTCGGCGCGGAAATCGTTCACGGCGCCGATCCGTGCCTGGCTCATAAGGCAAAAAAGAACAGTGTCGAGATTTCCGGAGCCCGCGCCGCGCATAAGCGCGACGGCGTCGCCATGTGCCGTTTTCTCGCCTGGCTCGATGCCAAAGCGCCATCGGGCACGCTTGATGAAATCGGCGTGGCGAAAAAGCTGGAGGGCTTTCGCAGGCAAACCGGCGCGCTCAAGGAAATCAGTTTCGATACCATCTCCGGCGCGGGCGCAAATGGCGCGATCGTGCATTACCGCGTCAGCGAAGCGACCAATGCCGCCCTGCAGGCCGGCACGCTTTTTCTGGTCGATTCCGGCGGCCAGTATCTCGACGGCACAACCGACATCACGCGCACGATTGCGATTGGAGAGCCCACCCGCGACATGCGGCGTCATTTCACCCTCGTGCTCAAGGGGCATATCGCGCTCGCCGCCGCGCGCTTTCCCAGGGGCACGCGGGGCGCGGACCTCGACCCGCTGGCACGCGCGGCCCTGTGGGACGCGGGCCTCGATTTCGACCATGGCACGGGCCACGGCGTGGGCAGCTATCTCAGCGTCCATGAAGGCCCGCAGCGCATTTCAAAACAGGGCATGGCCGTGCTGGAACCGGGCATGATCTGCTCCAACGAGCCGGGGTATTACCGCGCGGGGGAATACGGTATTCGCATCGAAAATCTGGTTCTGATTGCCCCCTTGCGAAAGGTAAAAGGGGGAGAGAGACCCATGATGAGCTTCGAGACCCTCACCCTCGCCCCCATCGACCGGCGGTTGATCGACGCCTCCCTGCTGACGGCCCGCGAGCTCAAATGGCTCAATGCCTATCATGCTCGGGTGCTCAAGAAGATCGGCCCGGAGTTGAAGGGTAAGGACAAGGCCTGGCTGGAGACGGCGACAGCACCAATAAAGCAGAAATGAAACAGGTAATTCTCATAACCGGCGCATCGCGCGGCATTGGCGCGGCGACGGCGCGGCTTGCGGCAGAGCACGGCTTTGACGTGGCGGTCAACTATGCCCATAGCTTGGAGGCCGCGAATGCCGTCGTGGCGGATATCAAATCCGGGGGCGGCATGGCCCTCGCGGTACAGGGAGACGTGGCGCTCGAAGCCGATGTCCTGCGGATATTCGAAACCGTGGATGAGAAACTCGGAGCCCTGAGCGTCCTCATCAACAATGCCGGTATTCTCGAGACACAGATGCGGCTTGATGAAATGAGCGCGGAACGCATCGACCGCGTGTTCGGCGTCAATGTGCGCGGCTCATTCCTGTGCGCCCGCGAAGCGGTGAAGCGCATGTCGACCAAACATGGCGGCGAGGGCGGGGCAATCGTCAATCTGACCTCCAAGGCCTCCAGGATCGGCAGCCCGAATGAATTCATCGACTATGCGGCGTCAAAAGGCGCTATCGACACGATGACAGTGGGACTGGCCAAGGAGGTCGCCACCGAAGGCATTCGGGTGAACGCAGTTGCGGCTGGTCTCATCGCAACGGACATCCATAAGGATGCCGGGGAACCGGACCGCCCCGAACGCATGAAGGGCGCCATCCCCATGCAGCGCGCGGGCACGGTGGAGGAAGTCGCGAAGGCCATTCTCTGGCTGGCCGGAGATGACGCGTCCTATACGACGGGTTCGATTTTGGAAGTTACCGGGGGGCGGTAGTTCTTTATTCTAACGTGCTCCTTATCGGAAAACCGGTTCCCATCCCCGCCTTCGCGGGGACATGCTTTTCTCCGAAGCACTCTACCCCTCCCCCACCAGCGTCAGCCATTCGTCCTCGGTCAGTACGCGCAGACCAAGCTCTTCCGCTTTCTTGAGCTTGGAGCCCGCCGCTTCGCCGGCCACCACATAATCGGTTTTCGCCGAAACCGAGCCCGCCACTTTGGCCCCGTAGCGTTCCGCCATGACTTTGGCTTCGGAGCGCGAAAGCCGCTCCAGCGAGCCGGTGAACACGACTGTCTTGCCGGTGACGGGAGACTCCGTTTCCTCCGCCACGAAGGGCTGCGGCGCAACCTCGGCGAACAGCGCATCGAGCGCCTCGATATTATGGGCTTCGGCGAAGAACTCGACGAGCGCATCTGCCATCACCTGGCCGATGCCGTCGATTGCATTGAGCTCGGCATATTCGGCGCTTTCATGGTCGCTCGCCGCAACCATGGCCGCACGCAGGGCTTCAATGGCGCTGTAGTTTTTTGCCAGCAACCGCGCCGTCGTCACGCCCACATGGCGGATGCCAAGCGCATAGATGAACCGGTCAAGAGAAATGGCGCGCCGTTCACGAATAGCCGCAAAAAGATTGGCGGCGGATTGCTCGCCCCACCCCTCCTTTTCCTGCAAGGGCTTGTCCGTGCGAGCGTTGCGCACCTCAAGGGTGAAGATGTCGGCCGGTCTCATTACCCGGCCCTCTTCATAGAAGGCCTCGATCTGTTTGGCCCCTAGTCCCTCGATATCGAAGGCGTTGCGGGAGACAAAATGTTTCAGCCGCTCGACCGCCTGGGCCGGGCAAATGAGCCCGCCGGTGCAGCGGCGCACTACGTCTTCCTTGCCCGTTTTCGGGTTCACCTCGCGAACGCCGCGGCTCCCGCAGGCCGGGCATTGCTTGGGAAACACGAATGGATTCGCGGCCTTGGGACGTTTATCCAGAACCACCGAGAGAACCTGCGGGATCACGTCTCCGGCGCGCTGTATCACAACCGTATCGCCGATGCGCACATCTTTGCGCGCGATCTCATCTTCGTTATGCAGCGAGGCGTTTCGCACAACGACGCCGCCAACGGTGATGGGCTCGAGCTTGGCGACGGGCGTCAGGGCGCCTGTCCGGCCCACCTGGATCTCGATGTCCTTCACAACCGTGGTGGCCTTTTCAGCCGGGAATTTATGGGCGATGGCCCAGCGCGGTGCGCGCGAGACAAAGCCCAGCCGTTCCTGCAAATCCAGCCGGTCCACCTTGTAGACGACCCCGTCAATGTCATAACCGAGCCGCGCCCGCGCGGCCTCGATCTCCGCGTGCGCGGCAAGCATCTCCTCAACGCTCCGGCAAACCCGTGTCAGCGGATTGATGGGGAAACCCCACGCCCCCATGGCCTCGATGACGCCCATCTGCGTATCGGCGGGAAGCGCGCTCGCCTCCCCCCAGGCATAGGCGAAGAAATGCAGCTTGCGGGCAGCGGTAATCGAGGCGTCGAGCTGACGCAAGGACCCGGCGGCGGTATTGCGCGGATTGACGTAAGTCTGCTTTCCGGCCGCCTCCCGCGCCGCGTTCAGCTCGGTAAAGTCGGCGTGGGTCATGAAAATCTCACCGCGCACCTCGAACAGATCGGGCACATTGTCGCCCGCGAGCTGGCCGGGGATGTCGCCGATGGTCCGCACATTGGCGGTTACATTTTCGCCCGTAGCGCCATCGCCGCGCGTGGCGCCAAGCTTCAACTCGCCCTTCTCATAACGCAGCGAAACCGACAGCCCGTCGATTTTGGGTTCGGCGACAAAGCGGGCGCTGTCGGCCTCGCCTTTTTTGAAGAAGCGCCGCACCCGCTCCACGAACTCGCGCACATCCTCATCGCTGAAGGCATTGCCGAGCGACAGCATCGGTACCGTATGGGAGATTTTGGCAAACTGCTCCGATGGCGCGGCGCCCACGCGCCCGCTGGGGCTGTCCGGGCGGACGAGCTCGGGAAAGCGCGCTTCGATCGCGTCATTGCGCCGGCGCAGCGCATCATAGCCGGCGTCGGAAATCTCCGGCGCGTCCTTGGCGTAATAGAGCGCATCGTGACGGGAAATTTCCGCCGCCAGCCGCTCAAGTTCAGCCTCGGCCTGGGCTTTGCTCAGCTCATTGGCGGGGATACGGGACGCGGCATTCGAGGCGCCACTCACCCGCCGCTTCCAATCAGCCGGTCGGCCGCCGCGCGCGCTTCATCGGTGACGCTCTGCCCGGCCAGCATCCGGGCGATTTCCTCGCGCCGGGAGGCGTCATCGAGCGCGACGACGCGCGTCGCCACCGCCTCCTCGCCGCCCTGCGCCAGCGCTTCTTTTGAAATGCGCAAGTGACCCGACGCACAGGCGGCGACCTGCGGGGCATGGGTGACGGCAACCACCTGAAGGCCTTGCGCGAGCCGGGCCAGCCGCTCGCCGATCGCAGATGCGGTCGCGCCGCCCACTCCGGTGTCGATCTCATCGAAAACAAGCGTGGGCGCACTGCCCTTTGCCGCCAGCACGACCTTCAGGGCCAGAATAAAACGGGACAGCTCTCCGCCCGAGGCCACTTTCATGATGGCGCCCGGCTCCGTACCGGGGTTGGTTTGCACCTGAAACGCAACGTGATCGAGCCCGCTCGCCCCACCCTCTTCGGGCGCGCAGGTCTCGAGTAGCGTAAAAAATCGCGCCTTTTCCAGTTTGAGCGGCGGCAGTTCGGACGTCACAACGCCGTCCAGTCTTGCCGCCGCATCGTGGCGCTTCTTGCTCAATTCCACGGCCGCCCTGCAATAGACTTCACCGGCATCGGTTTCAGCCTTTTTCAGCGCTTCGAGTTCCTGCTCACCTGCGTCAAGCGCCACCAAGTCTCCCTCCAAGGTGACAATCAAACCCGGCAAGTCGGGAACCGCGATTTTGTGCTTGCGCGCCAGAGCCCTGAGCGCAAACAGCCGCTCCTCGGATTCTTCCAGGTCTTTGGGCTCGAACAGGGTGGCGGCCAGCGCCTGTTCCACACGTTCGCGCGCATCGTTGGTTTCGCTCAGCACCCGTTCCAGCGCCTCGGCGACCGGCTTGAGCAAGTCCGCTGCTTCCGCTTCCTTGCGTTCAAGCTTGCGCAATGCAGCGCCAAGCCGGGCATGGGCGCTCCCGTCCCCGGCAAGCGCGGATTGCGCTTCCTTGAGGTCGCCGGAAATCTTTTCCGCATGCATCATCAGCTGGCGGCGCAGCGCGAGGCTTGCCTCCTCGTCCGCTTTGGGGTCCAGCGCCTTGAGTTCATCGAGCGAATGGGTCAGATAGTCCGCATTCTCGCGCACGGCGGCGATTTGCGCTTCCTTGTCGCGCAGAGCCTGTCGCGCATCGCTCCAGCCTTCATGGAGGCTGGCCAGTGCATCCGCCTCTTTGGAAAGACCGGCGAAGGCATCGAGAAGCCGCCGGTGCGTGGACGCATCGCTCAGGGCGCGATCATCATGCTGTCCATGAATTTCAACCAGCGCCGCGCCGACGCTTCGCAGCAATTGAACTGAAACCGGCTCATCATTGATGAAGGCCCGGGTGCGTCCGTCGCCCGATTGAATGCGGCGCAGGATCAGCGTGGTCTCCCCGCCGACGCCGTTTTGGGAAAGCAGCGCAAATACCGGGTGGCCGGATGCGGGTTCAAAAACCGCCGTGACCTGCCCCTGGGCCGCGCCCTTGCGCACCAGCGCCGCATCGCCGCGCGCTCCGAGCGCCAGGGCAAATGCATCGAGAAGAATGGATTTTCCCGCGCCCGTCTCGCCGGTCATGACCGACAGGCCACCACCGAACTCGAGATTGAGCCGGTCAATGAGAACGATGTCGCGTATTGTAAGGGCGGTCAGCATATCGCCCTCAAAGTATATACTAGCCCGAGCCCGGTTTCACGTTGCGCCAGGCGCGGCTGATCCATGAAGTCCTGCTTTCGCGTGGCTCCAGTCCGTCGGTTTTCAGAAGTTTGTATGCGTACTGATACCACTTGCTTTCCGGGAAGTTGTGTCCAAGAACGGCTGTGGCCGTCTGCGCCTCTTGCTTTATACCTAGCGCCATATAGGCTTCCGCAACGCGCATCAAGGCCTCTTCAACATGGGCGGTCGTCTGATACTTCGTGATGACGACGCGGTAACGGTTAATGGCGGCCAGATACGTCTTCTGTTCCAGATAATAACGCGCGACTTTCATTTCCGCGGCAGCCAGCATGTCGGTGGTGATCTTGATGCGATTGCGCGCCTTGGCGGCGTAGGGGCTGCTTGGATAGCGGCGCACGAGAGTCTGCAACTCCTTCAGCGCCTCCCTGGTCCGGCCCTGGTCGCGGGAGGGATCGGTGATCCGGTCATACTGCGAACTGGCGATGATATGCTGCGCGAGCGCTGATTCCTTTGTGCCGGGATGCAGGGTGGCGTAGCGCTTGGCCGCCTGTATCGCTTCGGGGTACATGCCGGCCTTGTAGTAAGAGAAAGCGGACATGGCGATGGCCCGGCGGGCAAAAGGCGAATAGGGATGGTCGCGGTCCACTTCCTCGAATTTTTTGGCGGCCTCACTGAAATCTTTCTTGTCCATGAGCTTGTCGGCTTCAGCGTAGATGACTTCCGGCGGGTCTCCGCTTCCGACATCGGACTTGTCGGCGCGTGAGGCGCAACCGCTCAGCATGGCGGCGAAGATGACCGCAATAATGAGTGATAATTTATAGGGCGAACGTTCGATCACCGCTCTCATCCAATGAAACTGCGCGGAGGAACCGCATTTGCCAATTTAACCGCCAGGCGGCGCCCGAAGCCAACATGTAACCCACCGTGCCGACGATGGCCTGCCCCTGTAGCGAAATCACAGGCAAGACGCCAGCATTGGAGCACGGCGATTGTGGTGATTTTGAGCCGCGACGGCAATAGACGGTCAACACCTAAAGTTAACCCCGCGACCGTCAAATCACACTCTGATTTAGAGGAATTTCCCTGTTGCACGCAATTTAGGGCGGACGCTAGCTGCGATCAGCGGAAAAATTAGCCGCAACGGCGCCAAAGCCTGCTTCCGCGTGCAAAACTTCCCTGCGCCAGGGCGCTTCAATGTAGGTCCACGCCGCCCTGTCCGCCAGAAGCGCCTTGAGGGTCATGCTATTGAGACGATGCCCGCCGCGCTGCGATCTGTATGCCCCCAGTATCGGCGCTCCGGCGAGCGCAAGATCACCAACCGCGTCCAGGGCCTTGTGACGGACAAATTCATCCGCGAACCGCAATCCTTCGGGGTTGATAACGCGATCCTCGCCAATTGCGACTGTATTTTCCAGTGATGCACCCAGCGCCAGACCGGTCGCCCAGAGTCTCTCGACATCCTTCATGAAACCGAATGTGCGGGCCCGGGCCAGCTCATCGCGGAACGTATCGGGAGTGACATCGAGACGGATGCGTTGATTTCCAATAAGCGGCGTATCAAATTCAATGCCGACATCGATGCGGAAACCATCGTGCGGAGAGATCTCGGCCCACGCCCTGCCATCCTCGATCCGGACCGGTTTGAGGACCTTGATAAAGCGCCGGGGCGCCTCCTGCTCGCGAATGCCGGCCTCATCGAGCGCATTCACGAACTGCACCGAGCTGCCATCCATGATCGGCACTTCACCGCTGTCGATTTCAATACGGATATTGTCGACCCCGAGGCCGTGCACGGCAGCCAGAAGATGTTCGACCGTCGCCACGCTGGCGCCGTTTCCGTCGCTCAGCACGGTGCACAAGGTCACATTCGAGATCGCGTCGCTTGACGCCGGGAGTTCAATCTCTCCGTCGTCGCCATCAGGTAATATAAAGCAGATTCCGGTGTTGATGTCGGCAGGAGAGAGATGAATGGAAACCGGTGCGCCCGTATGGACTCCAATTCCGCTCAGTGCAATTTCACTTGCAAGGGTGGTTTGCCGCGCTCCAGCCAAGTGTTTCATAATCGACGTGCCGTTCCCAAAAACCCGGGCCAGGACAAAATATCCGGCCCCCCCAACTGGACTCCGCCGCCCCCGGCACTGGAAACTACAACTAAACCGAACTGCACGCCTGATATATTCAGACTTTAGATATGCAGAGCGTTGCGTAACCTGCTTGCGCCCTAGACAACACGCAGGAACAATAACGCGCGATTCTATCCCCGGCCAAATCACGGTTACTTTCAATCTGTTACAATACCCTCCCCGCCTGCCATCCGCCGCAAATTCCTCGCAATTCCGCCATTTTTTCCCGCCCGGCGTCCCTCCCGGCCAACGTTGAAAACTCCCCGGAGCCTAGTTTGCCTGGCGCTTCAGGAACTCCGGTATCTCCAAATCTCCATTTTCCTCCTGCATGGCGACATTTGCGGCCGATGGTTTGGGCGCTCCAGAACCCCGGCTCAACCGCGATTTCGATGGGGCCTGAACCGCCGCCTTGCGCCGTTCCGCCGGGCTTCCAGCCACCGTATCCGCTTTGTTTTCGGGTGTTCCCAGCCTCGGCTCAATGTCGCGAGCAATCTCCGGTCCGGAAGCCTTGGCGCTGCGGCGGCCCGTCAGGCGTTCGAAAAAGCCAACCTTTTCCTTTTGCGCCTCAAGACCCGCTTTGGGTTGATTGCCCTCCTGCCCTTGCAATGCTTTTTGGGCATGGGGCGGGAAATCCTCCGGCTTGGGCATGCGCCGCGGCGCTTTCTTCGCGACAGCTGGCGGCTTCGGCACGAAAGAGGCCTGCTTTTCTTCAGACACCTGCGGGCCCGCCGGTCTGGCCGGTGCTTTTGGCGCGCGTTTTTCAATCGTGACATCCTCACCGCTCTTCCAGACCGGGCTGGCGGCGTCCCTGGCTCCACCCGCCGGTTTTTTCGCTTGCACCGGAGCGCCGGCTACCGGCTGCAAATCCGCAATGCGCTCGGTCAGTTTGGCGATTGTCTCGTTGGCTTCCGGATTGCCCGCCGCGGACCGCTTTACGGGCTCTTCCCGTGTTTTCTCCGCGGGCTGCACTTCGAGACCGGTCGCAACCACGGACACGCGAATCTTGCCATCGAGGCTCTTGTCGAATGTGGCGCCAAGAATAATATTGGCGCTTGTATCCACTTCCTCGCGGATCCGGCTTGCCGCCTCGTCGACTTCGTACAGCGTCAGATCGTTGCCGCCGGTGATGGAAATCAGCAAGCCGGTTGCGCCGCGCATGGAAACGTCATCCAGAAGAGGATTTGAAATAGCCGATTCCGCCGCCTCGCTGGCGCGCTGCTCGCCCGATGCCTCGCCCGTGCCCATCATGGCCTTGCCCATGCCGGCCATCACCGCTTTCACGTCGGCAAAATCGAGATTGATAAGACCTTCCTTGACCATCAGGTCGGTAATGCAGGCGACACCGGAATGCAGCACCTCGTCCGCCATCGCGAAGGCGTCGGCAAACGTTGTCTTTTCCGTCGCTATCCGGAAAAGATTCTGGTTCGGAATGACGATCAGCGTATCGACATATTTCTCAAGCTCGACGAGGCCCGCAATGGCCGTCTCCATCCGGTGCTTGCCTTCGAACTGGAACGGCTTGGTGACCACACCGACCGTCAGGATGCCCTCTTCCGAGGACGCCTTGGCAATGACGGGCGCGGCGCCCGTGCCCGTGCCGCCACCCATGCCGGCGGTTATGAAGGCCATATGCGATCCGGAGAGCTGCGCCTTGATATCGGCGATGGCCTCTTCCGCCGCCGCGCTGCCGACGTCCGGCTTGGACCCGGCGCCCAATCCTTCGGTAATATGCGCTCCCATCTGGATACGCCGCTCGGCGCTGGACATGGCCAGTGCCTGAGCATCGGTATTCGCAACCACGAACTGGACGCCTTCAAGTCCAGACTGGATCATGTTGTTTACGGCGTTGCCGCCAGCGCCACCCACGCCGAACACGGTGATGCGCGGCTTGAGCTCGGTCATGTCAGGTACTTTGAGATTAATGGTCATAGCGATCCCATTTCTTCCAGTCGTCAACGTTGGTTGCGTTTAATCCACAGGTCACCGGCCAGGTTGTGGTTGTGGCCAGCAGCGCCGCGCGCCGCAATTTACGCGTCATGCGCATTTCAAAAACTCTCCTTGATCCACTGACCGACGCGGGAAAAATATCCCGTTCCGGTCTTCAGCAGCCTGGTCTCGGCGCGCGGGCTGAATTCGCCCTGATCGCGCTGCACATATTGCAGAATACCGGTTGCAGTCGTGAATGCGGGTCCGACCCCATGCTCGGGCAATCCGGGCAGGTGTCTGGGACGGCCGATACGAACCGCCTTTGAGAAAATCCGCGCCGCGAAGTCGCCGACGCCGGCGAGCTGGCTGGCGCCGCCGGTCAGAACAATATGCTGGCCGGCCATGTCTCCAAGACCGCCAGCTTCAAGACGCTCGCGGGTCAGCTCGAATATTTCCTCGATTCGCTCCTGCACAAGCTGCGCGATCTGCGCTTTGGACACCTGATTGAACTGAGGCGCTTCATGCTCTCCCACAACCGGGAAGGAAATGATTTCACTTTCATCCGACGCGGCGGCAAATGCGCAGCCATGCAGCGTCTTGATGCGTTCAGCTTCCTCCAGCGAAGTGGAAAGGCTGCGCGCCAGATCGAGTGTGATGTGATTTCCGCCCAGGGCAATCGCGTCGCAAAAGGCGAAGTTGCCGTCGGCGAAGACCGAAAGGCTCGTCGTGCCCGACCCCATGTCGATGCAGGTTATCCCGAGCTTGGCTTCTTCATCGGAAACCGCGGAAAGGCCGCTGGCGAAAGGCGCCGCGACGAGGCCGGCCACGGAGAGATGGCAGCGCTCCACGCACAGCATCAAATTCCTGATCGGAGGGTGATCGGCCACGACGGTGTGCACATCGACGCTCAACCGGTCGGCGATCATGCCTTCGGGATCGGCGATCAGGGTCTCGTCATCAAGCCGGTAGCCGGTCGCCATGGTGTGCAATACGGTGCGGCCCTCGCTCGCGGCGTAGTCATGGCCGGCAACCAGAACCTTGTTCACATCGCTTTTGCCAACCGATTCCGATGCGATGGCGACGCTGGCGGAAAATATATCGCTCTTCACACGCCCGCAGGAGACCGAGAGGAAAACTTCCTCAATCATCTTGCCCGCCATCCGTTCGGCCTGGTCGACCGCCGCCCGGATTGCCTGTTCGGCCGCATCCATATGAACGACCAAACCGCTCTTGACGCCTTGCGAGCGCTGGTGCCCGAAGCCGATAACGCGCAACTGCCTGGTCTGCCCCGCTTCAGCGAGATAACCGGGCGCGGGAACCGGCCTGGCGATCATGCAGCACACTTTGCTCGTGCCGACATCGAGCACGGCGACAAGGCGCTGGCGTTTCGCGCTGTTTTCTGCCTTTCGGTCCATATCTGCTCTACTTGTCTCCAGCTACGCGTCGCGTCCGCGCTGGCGGATTTTCCGCGGCGATGCGGTAAATGCGGAATCGCGGCGCGATGCCGCCTCCTTGCTCAGACGAATGGTCACGCGGTCGGGCAGACGCAGGTCCACCGCGACCGCCTCGCTGGATAAAATCTTTTGAGTGCGGTCCAGCTCGGTAATTTTTTTCAGGGCACGGGCAATATTTTCCTCGGGCAGGCGGATTTCCATCCCGTTCGCAAGTTTCAGATTCCAGCGCCTGTCAGCCACCCGGATTGCGGCCCGAACCTTGGCTTTCACCTGCGGCCAGAGCGCCAGCTCGTCCAGAAGTTCCCGGGCATTTTCAGCCGCACCTGCTCCAACCACCAGCGGCAGCTCCGGACGCGCGCCGTCTTTCAGTTTTTCTAGGACGGTGCCGTCCTGATCCACAAGGCTCAGCGCCGACTTGTGCTGCCAGATGGCGTAAGGCACGCGCTCCTCGATCACCACATGCAGTTGCGAGGGCAACAGCCGCATAACCCGGGCGCTGCGGATCAGAGGCAGCTTCTCCAGGCGCTCCTGCGCGGCGACGGTCTCGAAGCCAAGGGTGGAAACGGAGCTGTCGAGTTTGAGCGCGCGCATGATTTCCCGGTTTCCGACACGGTTCTGTCCCTCGATCGTGACGCGGGCCACCTTGAACCCGGCGCTGACCATGATGGTGGACATTTTTCGCGCCGCGAAATCCGCCGACCGGCCGAAATACCCCCCGACCGACAATCCATAGACAACCGCCGTCGACATGAAGGTGACCGCCGCGACACGCCAGGAGCGCGGCGTGCGCTCTATCCAGTTCGCACGCGTGGGCTGGCGCCTGCGCCCCGGCGCCTGGGAGCGGCCCTGCCATCTCTCCGACATAGACAAGGCGATTCCGGAAAAGGGCCCCTTGCCTGCCTGCGAGGAGCGCTTCCAGAACCGATTTGCAGTGCCTTGTCTTTTCCCTGTCTTGCCGCCTAGCGGTTGCAAGATGCGTCCTCCACCATCCAGCGCATTAATTCTCCAAACGTCCAGCCCGCATGGGCCGCCATTTCAGGCACAAGCGACGTTTCCGTCATGCCGGGCTGCGTGTTCACCTCAAGGCAAACAAGCTGGTCTTTTCCGGTCGAATTCTCGTCAAAACGAAAATCCGCGCGGCTGACTCCACGGCAGCCCAAAGCATCGTGAGCCTTGAGTGCTAGCTTCTGAATTAAATGGTAAACATTTGGTGAAATTTGCGCCGGGAGGACGTGTTTTGAGCCTCCAGGAGCGTATTTGGCCTCATAGTCGTAAAAGCCGAGGCCTTCGGCGGGCAAAATGTCGATAACGCCAAGAGCGGTGTCGCCCATGACGGCGCAGGTCAACTCCCTGCCCGGGATGAAACGCTCGGCCATGATTTCATCGCCAAGCGTCCAGTCAGATGATGTCAGTTCCTGCGGCGGATATTCATGATCCTCGCGCACGATAAAGATGCCCACACTGGAGCCTTCGGCCACGGGCTTGAGCACATAGGGCCGCTCCATTACATGAGATTTCGCGGCCTCGCCGCGAGTAACAATTTTACTTTCCGCCACCGGAACGCCGGCCTCGGCGAAGACCAGTTTCGCGTGCTCCTTGTGCATGGCGATGGCCGACGCCAGCACGCCGGAATGAGTGTAGGGAATCTGCATGGTCTCCAGCAGACCCTGCACGCACCCGTCCTCGCCCCAGCGCCCGTGCAGGGCGTTGAGGCAGACGTCCGGTTTCACCTTGCTGAGTTGCTCGGCCAGATCAACACCGACATCGATACGCGTAACCTTGTAGCCCTCACTTTCCAGAGAATCGGCGCAGGCCTTGCCGGAGGCCAAAGAGACTTCGCGTTCCGCCGACAGCCCGCCCAGCAGCACCGCCACATGTTCGTGTTTGCCGCTCATGGTCCGTCCTCCGGATTTATGCTGTTTTCCCTGCGCCCAAGTCTGCGGATTTCCCACTCGAGCTCAATGCCGCTCTCTTCCCTTACCCGTGCACGCACGGTCTCGCCAAGCTCTTCAAGATCGGCGCCCGTTGCGCCGCCCTCATTGATGAGAAAATTGCAATGCTTCTCCGACACCCTGGCGCCGCCCACCTTGAGGCCCCGGCATCCGGCCGCATCGATGAGTTTCCAGGCGCTTTCCCCCGGGGGATTTTTGAACGTGCTGCCCCCGGTCCGGCTCTTGATCGGCTGGGCCTGCTCCCGGTAATCGGCGATTTTCTCCATCTCGGCGAGGATCTCCGCGCGGTCTCCCGCATGGCCCTGAAACAGGGCTTCGGTAAAAATATAATCCGATGGCGCGCCGCAGTGGCGGTAGCTGTAATTCATGTCCGCAAGACTGAGCGTATGGATTGTTCCTGAGCGATCCACGGCGCGCGCCTCAAGCAAAACGTCCCTGGTTTCACGGTCATGGGCGCCGCCATTCATTCGAAGCGCGCCGCCGATACCCCCCGGGATACCCCGATAAAAAGAGAGACCCGCAATTCCCGCGTCCGCCGCCGCGCGCGCCACCTTCACATCGGGAACGCCCGCACCCGCGCGCAGGCGGTTTCCCTCTTCGACCGCAATCGCGCCAAAGCCGCGCCCCAGCCGGACGACCACCCCGGGGATACCGCCATCGCGCACCAGAAGGTTCGATCCCAGCCCGATAACCGTGACCGGCACATCGCCGGGGCACCGGCTCAAAAAGTAGGCGAGATCGCCTTCATCCACCGGTCTGAACAGCAGTTGCGCCGGTCCGCCGGCCCGGAACCAGGTGATATCCGACAGGCTCGCATTGGCGGTGAGCCGGCCCTTGAGATCGGGCAGCCTTGCACTCAGTTCGGGGGCCAGATCGGCAAACGTCAAATGCTCACCTCCGCGGCAGGTTTCAGTTTATTCAGCCGTGCCGGCAGGACGTGCATCCACTCGGTGATGGTGCCCGCCCCCATCCCGATTACCAGATCTCCGGGTCTGACCGCCTCCGCCACCACTGAAACAAGGTGATCAGCGTCATCGGCCGGCAGCACAATTTCGTGGCCCTGGCGCTTCAGCCCCTCGATCAGCGCATCGCGGTCCGCCCCTTCGATGGGCTCCTCTCCGGCCGAATAAACGGGTGTTACGATAATTACGTCCGCGTCGGCGAAACAGGTACAAAAATCACCGAACAGGTTCTTGAGCCGTGAGTAGCGGTGCGGCTGAACAATGGCGACGACCCGCCCCTTCGCCGCGCCGCGCGCCGCCTTGAGCACCGCCTCGATCTCGACGGGATGATGGGCATAATCGTCATAGACGGGAATATCGTCCCACTTTCCCGTCAGCATGAAGCGCCGGGCGACACCGCCGAAATTTCCCAGCGCGGTGCGGATTTTCGCATCCTCGATACCGACCTCGACGGACACCGCCAGGGCCGCCAGGGCATTCAAGGCATTGTGCTGGCCCGGGACCGGCAGCCGCAGCGCCTTCAGGGCGCGCGCGCCGCCGGGCACATTCGCGCTGACGTCCACATCGAAGACCGCGGCGCCGTCCTCGACGCGGTAGTTCGACAAACGCAGATCCGCGTCGTCCGCAATACCGTAAGTGAGGACCCGCCGGCCGGACTCCTCGCGCCCGATCGAAGCAATCATCTCGCGCACAATAGGGTGGTCCAGCCCCGCAACCACAACGCCGTAAAAGGGAATATTGTCGAAAAACGTTTTGAACGCGCCGTGCAGGGCCTCCAGCGACTGCCAGAAATCCATATGTTCAGGATCGATATTGGTGACCACCCCGATGCGGGTCGGCAATGCGGTGAAGGTCCCGTCCGATTCATCCGCCTCGACAACCATCCACTCGCCCTTGCCGATACGCGCGTTGGACCCCCAGCTCTGGATGATGCCGCCGGAAATCACGGTCGGATCAAGACCGGCGGCCTGCAGCAGTTCGGCTATGATCGAGGTGGTGGTGGTCTTGCCGTGGGTGCCCGTCACGGAAACGGTTGCGCATTCGCGCATCAGTTCCGCAAGCATCTCCGCCCGGCTGATAATCGGCAGGCCTCTCTCGCGCGCGGCTTCATATTCGGGATTGTCATGCTTCACCGCGCTGGAAAGGACCACGAAGCGGGCGCCATCCAGATTGGCCGGCTTATGGCCGATGAAACTGGCGATGCCTTTTTTCTTCAGCCGCCGCACATTCGCGCTGTCCCTGAGGTCGCTGCCACGCACTTCATAGCCGCGGTCATGCATGACCTCGGCGATGGCGCTCATGCCAATGCCGCCTATTCCAACAATGTGGAACGGCCCGATATCGCGCGGCATCCGCATAAAACCAAACCCTCTCTCACCCGTGAACGCGCAGTTTCGCCAGCTCTTCAACCACATCCGCGAGCCCGGCAGCCGCCCGAGGTTCACCCATACTTTGCGCCGCTTTCGCGGCCCTAGTCATTACATCAGGCGAGTCGGCGAGATGCATGATTTCATTGCACAGGCGCTCGGGCGTGAGGTCCGCCTGTTCGATACACCATGCGCCGCCAACTTCCTGAAGCCGTGTTGCATTCTCCAGCTGATCATTGTCAAGGGCGTGGGGCAGCGGAACCAGTATGGCGGGCCGCCCCAGCACTGTTAATTCTGCCACGGTCGAGGCGCCGGCACGCCCGACGACCAGATGCGCGTTTGCCATGCGCCTCGGCAAATCGGAGAAGAAAGTCCCGAGCTCCGCATCGATACCGGCGTCCGCATACACGGCGTGCACACGCTGCATGTCTTCTTCGCGCACCTGCTGCACAAGTTTCAGCCGTGCCCTGTGCGCCTGCGGCAATCCGGCAAGCGCGGCGGGAACGACATCGGCGAAGATTCGCGCACCCTGGCTCCCGCCGAAAACCAGCAGCGAGAATGCGTCCGCCCTGGAGCGCGTCTGATAGGGCGTGACTTCCTCCAGAACCGCGTCGCGTACAGGCATCCCGACGATACGCGTTTTCGATTTATCCGCGCTCCTTAGATATTTGGTCTTCTCGAATGTCAGCGCGACAATGCTCGCGAAGCGGGCCAGCAGACGGTTGGCCCGCCCCATCACCGCATTGGCGTCATGAATAACCGAAGGCACTCCACTGAACCGCGCCGCCAGCAGCGGCGGTACTGTCGGATATCCGCCGAATCCCACAATCACGGACGGATTTACGTCTTTCAAAAGCGTCCTGGCCCGCCAGATGCCCCGAGCAAGGGTCAGTACCAGTTTGAGCAGAGCAACCGGGGAGCGCCCGCGCAGAGTTGCCGATGGCACCTGATGGACGCTGCGCCCCGGGAAGTCGATGCCATATTGATCTGCCCTCACGTCGGTAACGAGATCGACTGCGAACCCGCGGCGTTTCAGCTCCTGCGTAAGGGCAAAAGCGGGAAACAGATGGCCGCCAGTGCCACCCGCGGCAATCATGACAAGCGGTTTGCTCATGCCTCGAGTCCTCGCGCTGCGGATGAAGATGCCCGGTCGCCTCCGGACTCATGCGACCTGCCGGCAGTCGGCCGCCGCCGCGTCAGGCTCAATACGAACCCCATTGTGAGCGCCATGGACAGGAGCGAAGACCCGCCATAGGAAATGAATGGCAGTGTCATGCCCTTGGCCGGCAGAAGCCCGACATTGACAGCCATGTTGATTATGGCCTGCAATCCGAACAGCATGGCCAGCCCGATTACACCAAGGCGGATGAAAATATCCGGCTCAAGCCGCGCCCGCATCATGGCGCGCAACACAATGAAGCCAAACAGGGCGACAATTCCGAGCACGGCGAAAAGACCGAATTCCTCGGCCACAACGGCAAAGATGAAATCCGCATGGGCGTCCGGCAGCACCAGTTTGACCGTCCCCTCTCCCGGGCCCGTTCCGAACCAGCCGCCATTTGTGAAGGCCTCGATCGCCCGGTCGGTCTGGTAGGTATCTCCGGCATCGGGATTGATGAAGCGATCAATGCGCCGGGCCACATGGGGCACCGTCAGATAGGCGATCATGCCGCCCATGAGGAGACCGATCGCCAGCACGCCGACCCAGATCAGCGACAGGCCCGCGAGATAGAAAAGTCCGCCCCAGACCAGTGTCACCAGCAAGGCCTGTCCGAAATCCGGCTGCAGAATGAGAAGAAGGACAAAGACCGCATAGAATGCGATCACCAGCGGCAGGCTCGGCACATCGTCACGAGACTGGGATTCGGAAAAAAGCCACGCACAGACGATCACAAACACCGGTTTGGCGAATTCGGACGGTTGCAGTGAAATCCAGCCAAATTGCAACCAGCGGGTCGCGCCCTTGATTTCCGCTCCGAGAAACAGCGTGGCGACCATGAGAACCAGCACCAATGCGAACATCGCCAGACTCGTGCGGCGAATCATGCGCGCCGAAAGCATTGAGGCGGCCACGATCACAACAAACGCAGGGGCAATGAGAAGAGCATGGCGTTTGAAAAAATGAAACGGATCGAGACCGAGCCTGGTCGCGACCGCCGGACTTGCGGCCAGCGACAGGACAAGACCGCCGATCAAAAGCAGCAGCACGGCGAACAGCATCGGCCGGTCAACGGTAAACCACCAGTCGGAGAGGAGCGAGCGGTCGGAACGGGTCAGCCTCATTGCGTTTCACTCCCTCGCATGACAACGCCGTCCAGACCGGACACTTCGGCGCGGAAGGCATCGCCGCGCACGGCGAAGCTGGGATACTGGTCGAAGGAGGCACAGGCGGGCGACAACAGCACTGCCGGTTCAGCGGCTCCGCTTGCGGCCGCGTCCGCCGCCGCCGCCGCGACGGCCCTGTCCAGCGTCCCGCAAATTGTGTGATCCACCTCTCGCGCCAGGGAGCGGGCAAAATCCTGCGCCGCCTCGCCAATGAGATAGGCATGGGCAATGCGCGGGAAATATTGCTTCAGGCTTTCGATCCCGCCCGCCTTGGCACGCCCGCCCGCGATCCAGAAAATATCGTCGAAGCTCGCCAGCGCATGGGCCGCCGCATCCGCATTGGTGCCTTTCGAATCGTTGATGAACAGCACCTTGCCCAGACGCCCGACTTCCTCCATCCGGTGCTCAAGACCGGGAAATGATTTCAGCCCCTGCGCAATTGCCGGCCGCCCAAGCCCGAGGCCCCGCGCCAATGCAAAGCATATGGCCGCGTTCTGGGCGTTATGCGCCCCGCGCAGCGATCCAATCCCCGTCATATCAGTTGCGGAAACCTTATTGCCCTCGCGCCATTCCTCAAGCACACCATCGATTGCGCAGACACCATCGGCAACTTTTTCGCGCGTCGACACTCGCGCAACGTCGAACGGCCCTTGGAGCGCACCGGCAATAGCGCGGCAATATTCATCGTCAACACCGATGACCGCCAGCCCGCTTTCCTCAAGACCGGAAAAAATGCGTGCTTTGATGGCGGCGTAATTTTCCAGCGTTCCGTGCCGGTCAAGGTGATCGGGCGTGATGTTGAGAAGCGCGGCCGCGTCCGCTTCCAGCCCCGGGGTGAGATCAATCTGATAGGAGGAAAATTCGATCACATAGACGCCTGTGTCCGATAAAGGCGGAAGGTCCAGGATCGCCGTTCCGATATTTCCGCCAAGCGACGCATTGAGGCCGCCGCTCTTCAGCACATGCGCGGTGAGCGCGGCCGTGGTGGATTTGCCATTGGTGCCGGTGATGGCGACCACCCGCGCTTTCGAGCCGATCCGTTTGCGCTCGCGAAAAAACAGTTCCGTATCGCCGATGATTTCGACGCCCGCGTCCCGCGCCTGTTTCACTGTCCAATGTGGCTCGGGATGGGTCAGCGGCACCCCCGGCGCCAGGATGAGCGCGGCGCAAGCGGTCCAGTCCGCGCCTTCCAGATCAACGATTTCAATGCCCTGCGATGCAGCCGCTTCGCGCGAGCCTTCCGCGTCGTCCCACGCCAGCACCCTGGCCCCGCCTGCTTGCAGCGCCCGCGCCGAGGCAACACCGCTCAGGCCCAGACCGAACAGGGCAACTGTCTTCCCCTCAAAGACGCGGATTGGAATCATAAAGCGGATATTAGCGTAATTTGAGGGTCGCGAGCCCAATCATCGCCAGGACGATGGATATGATCCAGAAGCGGATCACGATGGTGGATTCCTCCCACCCCTTCTGCTCGAAATGATGGTGCAGCGGCGCCATCTTGAACACCCGCTTGCCCGTGAGCTTGAAAGAGACCACCTGCACGATCACTGAAAGCGTTTCCAGGACGAATAATCCGCCGACAATGCCCAGCACCAGCTCATGCTTGATGGCCACGGCTATGGCCCCAAGCGCGCCGCCCAGGGCAAGCGAGCCGGTGTCACCCATGAAAATCGTGGCCGGCGGCGCGTTAAACCACAAAAACCCCAGCCCGGCGCCGACCAGTGCGCCGCAGATAATCGCCAGCTCGCCCGCGCCAAGCACAAAGTGAATCTGCAGGTAATCGGCAAAGACCTTGTTGCCGGTGAGATAGGTAATCAGCCCGAATGTCGCCGCCGCGATCATCACCGGCACAATCGCCAGGCCGTCGAGTCCGTCGGTCAGGTTCACCGCATTGCCGGCGCCGACGATGATGAAAGCGCCAAACAGAATAAAAACCGGACCGAGATCGAAGATGAGATTCTTGAAGAAGGGGAATGTGAGCGACGTCGAGAATGGCTCCGTGCCGAGTTTCACCAGGGTGTAGACGGCAACCGCCGCGACCAAAGCCTCGAGCGTAATCCTGACCCGGCCGGGAAACCCCTTTGATGAGCGGGTTGTAACTTTGATATAATCGTCATAAAGGCCGATGCCGCCATAGCTGAGCGTAACAGCCAGCACCACCCAGACATAAGCGTTTGAGAGATTGGCCCAGAGCAGGGTCGAGGCCGTGACACCCATCAGGATCATCAGGCCGCCCATGGTCGGCGTGCCCTGCTTGCCAACGATATGGCTGACCGGGCCGTCGTCGCGGATCGGCTGCCCCCGGCCCTGTTTGAGACGCAGGGCCTTGATAAGCGCGGGTCCGAACATGAACACGAACAGCAACGCGGTCATGGTCGCGCCACCGGTGCGGAAGGTGATGTAGCGAAACACATTGAGAATCTGAAACTGGTCCGCAAACCCCGTGAGCCAATAGAACATGCCTGCTTATCCCCTCGACTGACGGCAGTGCTATTGCGGCTGCGCGCCCTTTTGCTTCAGATGCGCCCGCAGCGCCTTGACAAGCGGTCCCATTGTACTTCCAAGCGAGCCCTTGATCATCACCGCATCGCCTGCCTGAACCGTTTCCAGCAGGACCACTTCCAGTCCTTGCGAATTTTCCGCCCAGGCCCCGCGCCGCGATTCGGGCAGCGCATCATAGAGCGCCCGCATGTGCGGCCCGCAAGCAAAAACTACATCTACCCCGGCCGCGTCAACAGGCTGAGCCAGATCGCCATGCAATCGGGAGGACGTTTCACCCATCTCCAGCATGTCGCCAAGCACGGCAATACGGCGCGGGCAGTCCGCGCGCGAAATCTCGCCAAAACTCTCCAGCGCGGCCCGCATGGAGGCGGGATTGGCATTGTAGCTCTCGTCGATCAGCACTACGCGGCCCTCTCCCAGGCGAAATTGCGTGCGGGCGCCGCGCCCGGGTTGCGGCTGATATTTCTCAAGCGCCCGTGCTCCGGCATGAACATCCGCGCCGGCCGCATGAAGCGCCGCCAACACGCCAAGCGAGTTCATCGCCAGATGCCGTCCCGGCGCGCCAATGCGGTAGAATATCGCCTCGCCGCTGATAACCGCCTCGACATCGCTTGCATCGCCAACCAGATTCAATCCCGTCAGTCTTGCATCCGCCGCGTCATGGACTCCGAAAGTGATGATGCGCCCGGCCCCTGCCTCGGAAGCGCGCTTATTCAAGAGCTCGAAATGCGGATTGTCGCGGTTAAGGATCGCTACGCCTCCCGGCTCCAGCCCGGCGAAAATTTCCGCCTTGGCTTCGGCGATCTGTTCCTCGGATGTGAAGAATTCCAGATGCACGGATGCAACGGTGGTGATGATCGCGATATGCGGGCGGATGAGCTTTGTGAGCGGCGTGATCTCGCCGGGATGATTCATGCCCACCTCGAACACGCCGAAATCCTGCCCGCGCGCGAAATTGGCGAGGGTGAGCGGGACGCCCCAGTGATTGTTATAGGACTTTTGCGATGCGTGTACGGACCCTGATGGGGCCAGCGCCAGCGCCATGGCCTCTTTGGTGCCGGTCTTGCCGACGCTGCCCGTCACGGCAATGACACGGGCCGTGGAGCGCGCGCGGGCCGCCGCCCCGAGCCGGTTCAACGCCTCCAGCGTATCGGGAACGCGGATGAGCATTCCGGTTGCCTCCAGCTTTGCGTCGTCTGTAACAAGCGCCGCATTTGCGCCGGCCTGGAAGGCCTGTGCCACATACTCATGGCCATCGAGATTGTCGCCGCGAATAGCGGCGAACAACGCGCCGGGCTCCATCGTGCGGCTATCGATGGACACACTCGATATGTCAGGAGACCCGGAGCCCTCCACGCGCCCGCCCGTCGCCGCCAGCACCTTGTCAAATTTCCAAAGCGGTTTGCTCATTTGCTCTTTCCCGCAAGAGCGGACGCGACCGCCTCATGGTCGGAAAACGGCGAAACCTTGCCGGCGATGGTTTGTCCGGTCTCATGTCCCTTGCCGGCAACGAGCAGCACATCACCTTCCCGCAAGACCGACACCGCGGTCATGATCGCCTCGCCGCGGTCGCCGATTTCCTTCGCGCCGGGTGCTTCTTTCAAAATCTCCGCCCGGATGACGGCAGGATCCTCGGAGCGCGGATTATCATCGGTGACGAAGACCAGATCGGCCCGATCGCTCGCAATCCGGCCCATCTCCGGGCGCTTGCCCCTGTCCCGGTCTCCGCCACACCCGAACACCACGATCAATCTGCCCTTCGCATAGGGGCGCAACGCCTCGAGCGCTTTGGCGAGTGCATCCGGTTTATGCGAATAATCGACGAAAACAGGTGCGCCCGCACGTGACGTACCGACATGTTCAAGCCGTCCCTTCGCCCCCTTCAACCGAGCAAGATGGGGCAGAATCTCGGCAAACTCCGCGCCACAGGCCAGACACAGCCCCGCCGCGACAAGAGCGTTCGACGCCTGAAAACGGCCGACCAGCGGCAAGGCGATCTCATATGATTTCCCATCATGAACAATGGAAAGACGTTGCGCGAACCCATCCCGTCTGACTTCGGCGAGCTTTAGCGTCCCGCCCGCTTCCCCGACGGTAATCGTGGGCAGACTGCGGGCTTTGGCCACTTCAAGAAAAGGCTTTGCATGATCGGAATCGGCGTTGATGACCAGAAGCGTATCGAACAGGCGCAGCTTCTGCTCCAGATACTCATCAAAAGTGGCGTGATAATCGAGGTGATCGCGCGAGAGGTTCGTAAAAGCCGCGGCCGCAAACCGGACGCCATCGAGACGGCGCTGCTGCAATCCATGGCTTGAAGCCTCCAGCGCCAGATGGGTAATGCCCTCGCCGCTCAGACCGGCAAGCGCCTTGTGCAGCATGACAGGGTCCGGTGTTGTCAGCGTCAGCCCCTTCGGGCCGGTTGGGGTCTCCACGCCCACGGTGCCGAGAGACGCGGCGCTTATCCCCATCGCCTGCCACAACTCACGTACGAAAGAAACAATGGACGTCTTGCCGCTGGTCCCGGTGACGCCAACAACTGTCTCAGGCTGAGGCGCGTAAAAGCGCGCCGCCATCAGCGCCAGAGCACGCCGCGGGTCGGCCTCCTCGAGCACCGGAATTTCGAGACTTTCCCCGGCGGACGACCCTTTGGGAACAAGAATTGCGGCCGCGCCTTTTTCGATAGCCTGGGGGATGAATTTCGCGCCATCGGTGAGCGTACCGGGAAGGGCTGCAAACAATGCGCCGGGCGCAACCTCGCGGCTGTCGGCGGTCAGGCCGGTGATTTCAAGATGCGCCGCTGCATCATCGAGCACCTGCGCGGACCCTGCGAGCTCGCCTAACTTCATGGAAAGGGCCAATCGAAAATTCACCTTGCAGTGTGGGCGGGTCTTTATCCGTCCAATCACTACAGAATTTGCGGCTCCCCTTCCAGAGGCGAAAGGCAATGCGTTCCCAGAGCGGAAAACATATATCAGCAAATGGCCCTAATAGGACGCCGCGACGGGCGCGTCGGGGTTTTGCCTGCCCTTTTCCATGACGGGGGTGACGCCCAGCATCGGCCCGATCCGCTCGATGATGCGCCCGACGGTCGGAGCGGAATTGACGCCGGCGGTTGCTATTCCGCCGGTTTCCTTGACCCGCTCGGGTTCATCGAGAACCACCAGCACCAGATATTCCGGCGCGTCCATCGGGAAAACGCCGAGATATGTGTTGAGCAGCTTGGTCCCCGAATAACGCCCGTTGACGACCTTTTGAGCGGTGCCCGTCTTGCCGCCCACGCGGTATCCGGCGGTATCGGACTGCTTGCCGGACCCCTTCTGCACATTGAGCCGCAGCAAATAACGCATCAGGTCGCTGGTCTGGAGTTTTATGACCCGGTCGGATTGCCCGGCCGCGTCTTCGCGCGAGCGCTCCAGAAAGGTCGGCTTGATCTTGTAACCGCCATTGACAAGCGCGGCGGCCGCGCTCGCCAGATGCAGCGGCGTTACCGAGAGCCCATGACCGTAGGCAATTGTCATGCTGTTCAGACGCCCCCACTTCTTCGGTAGGATCGGCCTGGCGGTCGGGCCCATCTCGGTGGCCATCCGGTCGAGCAGTCCCAGCTTGCCCAGGAACGCCTTGTGGCGCGTGACACCCATATCGAGCGCCATCTTGGCGGACCCGATATTCGACGAGTAGATGAAAATTTCCGGGACCGAAAGCCAGCGCTTCTTGCCGTAGAAATCATTGATGGTGAAGGACGCCACCTTGATCGGTTTGCTCGCGTCATATCCCTTGTCGAGCGACGTCACGCCCATATCCAGCGCGCCCGCGGTCGTGAACACCTTGAAGACGGATCCCAGTTCGAAGACACCTGACGAGGCGCGATTGAACCGGTCCTTTTTGAGTGCCTCCTCGCGTTTGTTCGGATCATAGTCCGGCAGGGAGGACAGCGCGATGATCTCTCCTGAATGCACGTCAAGCACAATCCCGACGGCCGCCTTGGCCTTGTAGCGCTCCATAGCACTCAACAGTTCCTCGCGCACCGCATACTGAACACTCAGGTCCATTGCCAGGCGAACCGGGAGACGCTTTACATTTTTCTTCCCCCCGGTGGAAACGGCTCCGGGCTGCCTGTCGACATAGCGCTCCATGCCGGCCAGACCCTGATTATCCACATTCACATACCCCAGAATATGGGAGGCCGTGGCCCCGGCGGGATAGACACGGCGCGGTTCGCGAACGAAATCGAGCCCTGGCAAACCCAACTCATGTATCTGCGCCTGCTGGCGCGGTGTCAGCCCGCGGGCGATCCACAGGAACTTGCCGCCGCCGGTAAGCCGCTTTCTCAAGGCCCGCGCATTGACATTCGTCAGCACGGTGGAAAGCTGTTCGGCGGTTGTGTCGACATCGACGACCCGGCTCGGATCGGCGAACAGCGAACCGGTCTGAATGTCGGTCGCAAGGATGCGCCCCTTGCGGTCTACAATGTCCGAACGGCTGACCGCCGTCGACAGCGTCGACCATTTGGCGCTCGGCCCGGCCTCGCCCGGTGCGAAACCAAGAGCACCGAGCCGGACCCCGATCACCGTGAAAGCAAGCGCAAAGGCCAGCGACATCACACCGGCGCGAGCCTGTGTGCGCCGCTTGTGTGCGGCGTCACGCCTGAATGCCAGATGTTTGCGGATAAACCCCATGACTGCCTTCTCTAGCGCAATGCCGCCTGGCGCCGCGACCCTGGTTGCGCCACCCGCCCGAGCATGCGAGCGGCAACCTCCGCCGGAGTGGGCTGGCGGATTTCGGCATACTGCCGGACCGTCAGGATCTGGCTGGCCTTGAGCGGTTTCAGTCCCAGATGTTTGCGGGCAAGCCGCTCTATGCGTTTGGGACGGTTAAGATGGCTCCATTCGGCGCGCAAGACGGCAACGGCATCACGTTCGCCGCCGATGGCCCGGCGCAGTTCCCCGGCGCGGGCCTCCATATCCTTGGATTCGTATTTCTGCTGGTAGATTACAAATGAAAGGGCGACCACACAGCCGACCAGAATTAAATTCACCACACGCATTACTTTTGACCCCAATACTGAATTACATTGAATTTACTGAGAGTTTAGGCACTCCAAGCCCCTCGTCCTCCGCTGGAAACGGCGGCGTCCCCAAACGCACGCCGGCCCGCATCCGCGCCGATCTGGCGCGCGGATTTCGTCTGATTTCATCGGCCCCCGGCGTGACCGCACGCCGGTGCAGCAACCCGAAGGATGGTTTCCGTTCCGGCGCCGCGCTTATCGGCGCATGGCGCGATGGTCTGCCCACCTTCCCCGCGCGGGAGGCCAGAAACCGCTTCACGATCCGGTCCTCGAGGGAATGGAAGGTAACGACCACGAGCCGCCCCCCTTCTCCAAGCAACCGCTCCGCCGCCAGCAGGCCGGCAACCAGATCATCCAGTTCTTCGTTCACATAAAGGCGCAAGGCCTGAAAGGTCCGGGTGGCGGGATGTTTTTTGTCGTCATGCCGGCGCCCGAGCACCTGCGTGACGATATCCGCCAGCTCGCCCGTGCGGGCAATGGGGCGCTCTTCGCGCGCGGCGACGATGGCCCGGGCGATGGCCCGCGCGCGCCGCTCTTCGCCCAGGATCCGGATCACCCGGGCCAGATCGCCTTCGGCAAGTGAATTCACCGCATCGGCGGCGCTCGGGCCGGTTTGCGACATGCGCATGTCGAGCGGCCCGTCACTTTGAAAGGAAAATCCGCGTACGCCCTGATCGAGCTGCATTGAAGACACACCGAGATCGAGGGCGATGCCGTCAGCCCGGGCAATGCCGTTGGCGGCGGCAATGTCCGCCATATCGCCAAAAGCGCCCTGCACCAGCGTCAGCCGCCCGCCCGAACCAGCTTCCAGTTCGCGCCCGGCGGAAATGGCCGCTGGGTCCTTGTCGATGGCAAGGACGATGCATTTTGCGCTCTCAAGCAGCGCGCGCGTATATCCGCCCGCGCCAAATGTCCCGTCGATATAGATACCGTTCTGGTGTGGCTCCAGCGCCTCGATGATCTGCGGGAGCAGCACAGGAACGTGACGAACCGGTCCGCCAGCAGCACCCGTGACTGGTGTGCTGCGGCTCGTCATTGTTCCCGTGCCCCCTCAGTGTCTCCGCTAATCCCGCGCCCCGCGCCTAACAGTTTCTTGAACTCACTGAGCTTTTTGCGTCCCTCGTTGAATTGATCGGCGAATTTACCGGGTTCCCAAATCTGAAATTTGCCGCCCAGCCCGACGAAGGTGGCCTTGCTGGAAAGCCCCACATGGGCGCACAGGCGTTCGGGAATCTTGATGCGGCCATCCTGGTCAATGGAGAGGATTTCGCTGGCGCCAAAAAGCGCCATCGCGAGATGGTCGCGCTCGTCGGAATAAGGAGCGAGGTCTTCGAGGAGAAGCTGAATCTTGCCGACAAGGCCCTGGCCACCCGCATCCAGCGCATCGTCATCAAGCGAGGGATAGCAATAGATGCCCTCAAAGCCGTCTTTGGCGAGGACAGTGCGGAATGAGACCGGGACGGAAACCCGCCCCTTGGCATCAATCTTGTTGGTAAATTTGGAGACAAACTGATCCATCCCCCCACGATTCCCCACTTCGGCTGTTACGCAACAAACTTCCTTGCCGCAGGTGCAGCCCCCAGCGCTGCCGCCGCGTCCTGTTGGATATGGGGCGGAGGAGAGACCGCTGATCTCCCGTGGCCTCAGAGGAGTTCAGACAAGACGCCTCTCCTCCAGTTACCCCAATCCGAACGGGCAAATATGGGATAGCATGGGAATTTATGGGCGTCAATGGCCTGAGATGGAGAAAACAGGGTTTATGGCGGGTTAATCGGCAATAAACCGGGATTTCCGGGACTCACCTTCGCAAGCCAGGGTTAAGGAGGTGTTGATGCGCGCGGCGCGGGGCTGGTCTGAATGCGGAAATGTCTCAGTTTGAAAATGGCCGATATGCACTACGGAACGGGCGCCTGGGAATGGGACGCCAAACATCCGGCTCCGGATCATAAGCAGACAACTCCAAAATATGCTGGGAACGCGTGCTTTTGCACCCATTTCGGAAGTTGCCGCCCGGTCAAAAAGCAAGATTCTCCAACCCGGTCCGACCAATGCTTCTGGCAGCCCGAAGCCCACACGCATACGGCGAATCACACAGAGAAGTGTGGCTCACGCAGTGCTGACAACAAATTCCAAGAAACACATGGAGCTTGATAATGACGCCCGATTGGAGAAGCGGGCATTGTCGCAATTCCTGTATTTCGCAGAGGTCATGCCCCATCTGGCTCTAGCGAAGCAGCCAAACCGGCAGCACTGGATGAATGTGGAACGTCCGCCGGTAATGACGTTATCGCAGAAGCTTGTGACCAATTGCTCTTAACCGGGCGATTTCGGCCTTTCCATACTGTTGGGCAAGGTCTTTGAGATGGCTGTGATGCTGCCAGTCCATGATCGAGATATCTGGCGGGATGGGCGGCACGAACAGGAGGTCATCGCTGGTCAGAAACTGGCGGAAGTCCGTCCGGTTCACCCCAAGACTACGAGTTATAATATTGCCCGGGCCGGGTGCCTGCGGAAGGGGAGGTGAAAGAAACGGCAGAAACTTGCTCTGGACCAACTGGCGGCGGGACGGCAGCGAGTCATAGTCAATTCCGGAAACTTTAATTTCGGGGGGATCAAAATTTATGACCACATTCGGTCCGGTTTTGAGCTTCAGCATCGGTCGTACCGGAACATTGTCCAGCAGCGATCCATCGACAAGTATATCGCCCTCCGCTGTATAGACCGGCGGCAAAAGGCCGGGGATGGCGCTTGATGCACGAATGGCCTTCCACAGACGTCCCCTCTGGTGACAGCGCATCCGGTTGTGCGATAGATCCGTCGAGATCGCGAAATAGGGAATTCGCATATCCTCGATCCTCACCTGCGTGTAGTGATGGGCGAGGCACTTATCGAATACCTTGTGGTCCAGCAGGGCGTAGCGCGGCCAGGTCGCGCGTCGCAGGGCCCTGTTCGTGACAAAAATATCATGGGTGCGCCGGTCGAGTTCCTCGGGGTCGATACCCTGTGCAAAGGCCCCCACCATCGCAGCTCCACCGCTGGTTCCGCCCATCATGTCAAATTCGAGCCCGGCATCCAGGAACGCGCGGAATAACCCGATATGCGCGGCGCAGTATGCACCACCACCGCAAGCCACCAATCCGACGGCGTCACCATTGATGAAGCGATAAAGCCGCTGGTAGTCGGCTATGGAATCCGCGGTGACATGATGATGCATCCCGACAGACCGGCCATCGAGCCAATGCCGCGTCCCTGTGATATCACCATCATTGTCATGGACGAGGACCAGTCGTTGTGATTCCGGGTTGTGGGTTTCTTCGACTAATTGCTCGATGGAATTTAGCGGCTTGGGCGTTTCCGCATCGCGCGAACGGTGCAATCCGATACGCAGCACGAGATCGGCTTGGCGAACCGCCTTGGCGGACCATTCAGTGAGCTCGGGGTCGGTCAGAAAAAACAGATAGTCGTATTTGGCTTCCTCGTCATTCAGCCAGCGCGTGACCGCGTTTTCTTCCGACAGATTGGCAGTGGGGAATTCATCGCGAACTGTGGCGGCCGTTAGAAATCTGCATTTGCACGCGTCGCAAAACACATCCTTGAGCGCTTTAAGGACAGACTTTGGAACAGGTTCAGTTCCGGCATGACAGATGGCGATCGTGCGCGGCGCCGATTTATCAACCTTCGCTTCCGCGGTCACGATGCGCACCAGCCGGCGAGCCAGCATGGAAACCATCGTGGGCCAGATCTCGGGAGAGTGCCGGCACAGGGCGTCGAAATCCTCCCGCAGGAGCCGCAGCACCAGACTGTCGCGTGCCGCCGCAACGCTTGCCGTGCGCGCACTACCGGAGAAAAAGCCTATTTCGCCGATGGATTTGCCCGGACCGATCTCGACAACCGGGTTCTGCTGACCCTCGATATTTACATGAAAGCGGCCCGAAACGACCAGATACAGCGCATCGGACGCCTCCCCTTGAGAGATCAGGGTTTCCCCGCCGTTAATTGTCAAAAGCTGAAGTTGCGACTCGAGTTCGGAAAGCTGTGCATCGGTAAGGTGGGCGAAGGCTTCAATGCCCGCTAGCTCATGGCGCTGTTCTATACTCCCCGTCACCAGCGTCACTCTCCCTGCATGCGATCCCGCGATCGGCCCCTTTAGCAATTATCGCTTGGAATTTCATGATGATCGGTTGCACCAGCCATGTCGATTGTTTGCTGTGGTGATTTAAAACGAGATATCCACCTTGTACCACCTTTTAAAATATATGTGCCGTCAGTGTTGTTGGGGAAGGTGATGCCGATGGGTCGGATGGCAGTTTTACAATGGTGAGGGCATCTAGCCTCGCAATTCGGAATAACTGGCGAGAGAATATTTCTGACATTTCGGTCGGGTATGGGTTGATGATCGTTTGCAATCCACGCTGGAACATGATGATCGTTCAGGCATATCAGGGACAAACAATTTTTGAGCGTATTTTAGATGCCTGAAAATTCGGATGATTTTTATAAGAACCTGCAGGGATTCAACGAATTTTCCAAGGTCACCGACCTCAGGCTTTATCGTCATTTACCTGATGATTGGTGTATTGTTTTAACCGATATCACGGGCTCCACAAAAGCGATTGATGAAGGGCGCTATAAAGACGTCAATATGATGGGGGCTGCGTGTATTACCGCCGTCATCAATGCGCTGCCCGAGTGCAACATACCCTATGTCTTTGGCGGCGATGGCGCGACTCTGGCCGTTCCCGCATCTGCCACAACTGCGGTCAAACGCGTATTGGGAGCCACGCGCAGACTTGCCCAAAAACAATTCGGCCTGGATTTGCGTGCGGGGCTTGTGCCGGTCCGCGACATCCGAGACGCCGGTGCAGATATTCTGGTTGCAAAGTTTCAACTCAGCCCTGGAAATTTCATGGCGGTATTCACTGGTGGCGGTGTTCAGTTGGTGGACACCATGATCAAGGCCGTTGAAGGAAATGATCAATATCAAATTTCATTTCCCGATGACGATGAGCCGCCGGATTTGGAAGGGCTGTCATGCAGATGGGAACCGTTGAAATCATGCCGTGGGACGATGATGAGCATGCTGATCTATGCGACGGGGAAAACACAAACCGAAAATTTGATGATTTATCGCGAGGTCATTGAAGGCGTTGAGGGGATTTTCAAATCGGACCCGAAGGCAGCCAGCCCGGTGAGCGCCGAAAATATGATCTTCAAATGGCCGCCGCTGGGCCTTCGAAACGAGAGCAAGCTGTTCGCAGGCACTCCACATCGCATCCGGAAATGGTTTTGGATTTACGGCACCAGTCTTATCCAGTTTTTTCTGGAAAAGTTTGATTTGTCGACTGGAGGATATAACGCGCCCGTCTACCGTAAGGAATTGCGCGCCAATTCCGACTTTCGGCGTTTCGATGATACGCTGCGCATGATCCTCGACTGTACTCACGAAGTCACTGAAGTGATCGAAGCTTTTTTTATGGATTTGCATACTCAAGGGAAAATAGCCTTTGGCATTCATCACTCAGACCACGCATTGATGACATGTCTGGTGTTTTCTTTGGCAAAGGGAGAGCATGTTCATTTCGTCGATGGGTCAGACGGCGGGTTTACGATGGCGGCGGTCCAATTTAAGGCACAGATACAAGCTGCCTCTAAAGGATTATCGAAGTGACCTACCGTGAGAAGGTGACGGATTACGAGCCAGTTATTTCTGAAGCAGGCTATGTTGGTCGAGAAGATCGCTGTTGTTTTATTTAGCTCCCTTATTTGACGCTGCTACTGGCATCCGGAGTTTTTCGACAAAAAAACTGTAGATAACAGGAACCAGGATTAGCGAAAGAGCGGCCGAGAAAATCAGTCCGAAAATCATCCCATTGGTCATGGGAGCCCATAACGGACCGCCAAACAACGACAGGGGCAGCAGACCGCCTATCGTTGTCAGTGTGGTCAGGAGTATGGGCAGCATTCTCAGTTGCCCCGCCTCAATAACCGCAGTACGCAGATCAAAGCCGCCGGCGAGCCGTTCGTCGATGAAATCAATCAGTATGATCGCATTGTTGATGACGATGCCAATCAACGCCAGCACACCCAGAGTGGCCATAAAGCCCAATGCCCAGCCGGTTATCAGCAGGCCATAGAGCACGCCCGTCAAGGCAAAAGGGACCGAAATCATGATAATCAGAGGCTTGTGGAACTGGTTATACTGGGCTGTCAGCGTGAGCACGATCAGAATGATCGAAATGATAACTGCAACTCCCACCTGACGCGCCGCTTTGACTGTTTCCTCATACTCTCCGCCCTGCACCAGCCGGTACCCCGCTGGCAAACCGGCAACCAGCTTTTGCAGGGCTGGTTTCATCTCTTCCGCGATGTCGTTTGCCAGGAGTCCCTCCATTACCTGCGCCCCGACGCTGACCGTGGGAATGCGATTTCGTCTGACTATGACCGCCGATTGCCGGGACAGCTTGAGACGCGCAATCGACTCCAGCGGTACTTTTCCATCCCGCCCGCCGACAAAAATACCAGAGAGGTCACTCGGATTCTCGCGGTTCTTCCGCAGTGACCGCAGCACTATTGGGACCGTGTAATCGCCTTCCCGGAAAACACCCAGCGGCAAACCAGACAGATGTGAACGGGTCGCCAGAGCGACGTCAGCATTTGTAACACCAGCAAGATTTGCCGCATCGGTGTCGATTTCAACACCGATCTGAAGTGCGGCCGCACCCCAGTTGCTGTTAACATTCGTTGCGCCTGCGGTCTGCTTGAAGATTTTAACCATCTGCCGTGCCGTCTCGCGCAAAATGGAGTGGTCCGGGCCGCTGAGGCGAAACGACACTGGATTGGGGACAGGCGGGCCCAGCACAAATTCGCTGACGTTGATCCGGGCATCCGGGTAACCGGCGGCAAGATGCTTGCGGATGTCGCGTGCGTATGCTGGCGTTACTGCGGGGTCTGTGGTGTTGACCAGCAGCAGTGCGTAATAGGGATAGTCGAACTCCGGTTCCTGCGTCAGCATGAAACGCGGCCCGCCGGTGCCGATGAATGTGGCCACGCTTGCCAGCCTTTGGGTCACTTTTCCCTCGTCGGTGACCGCGCTTGTCGCGAGCAAATCTTGTTCGATGCGTCGCACGACCCGTGAGGTCCGTTCGATGGGTGACCCTTCGGGCATCCAGACCTTGATGAAAAACTGATCGCGCGCGCCGTTGGGGAAAAACTGACTCCCGATAAACGGGATAAGGGCAAGACTGCTCCCGAAAGCCACCACCGCCAGCGCCGATACTATCGCCTTGTGATTGAGGGCCATTGCAAGCGTGCGCTCATATTTCCGGCTGAGCCATATCGCGCAATCCCGGCTCCACGCAGCGAGACGGCCGTTGCCACCGTTTTTGTCCGGTGTCTTGAGCAGCCAGAAACACATGATCGGCGTAACCAGCATCGCTGACAGATAGCTCGCCACAAGTGTGGCGGTTACGACAACTGGCAGGCTTCCGATATATTCGCCGACATCGCCAATTATCGTGATCATGGGCAGAAACGCAAAGATCGTCGTTGCGGTGGCCGCCAGCAGCGGCCTGGACAGACTTTGCGCTCCGTTAATACAGGCGTTCAGTTTTGATGCATTGCCACGCATATGGCGTACGGTGTTGTCGGAGATAACGATGGCGTTATCGACAACAAGGCCGAGGGAAATGATGAGCGACGCGATCGCGAATTGCTCAAGCTCGATGCCCAGGGGACGGACCACGGCAAGGGCCGCAAGCATAGAAAGCGGTATCGAAGCCGCCACGATTACCGCGGCGCGCCATCCCATGGTTACCAGCGCCAGGACAAGGATGATCACAGCGCCACTCAGCAGGTTTACCTGGAAATCCTTGATGCGGGTGTCGACCTGCCGCGGCAAATCATTGACGCGCACCAGGCGAATATCCGGCGGCAAACGGGTTTTTTGCATATTGGCAAGCGCACGGTCGACCGCGCTGCTCATATCGGCGATATTTCCTCCGGTCTTCATTGATACGCCAATGACGAGGGCGGGCGCATGCCGACGATCCGGATCGGTATATCTGGTAATTGTCTCCGGTGGTTCCTGGTAACGGCGGTCGATGACAAAAGGCAGCGCTCCCAGGCGAACCGGCACAACGCCGTCCCGCCGGCCGACCACCAGTTCGGCTATTTGATCCGTCGATGAAAATTCGCCTGTCGGTTTAACGGTATATCTGTTTGTGGCGGTGTCGAACTCGCCGCCCGGGATTACGATATTCCGGGCCCTGAATATCTCAAGCAGCCGGGACTCGGTAATGTCCAGCTTCGCCCAGTCCGCGCTATCCACCTCAACGTATATCTGTTCTTTCCGGCGGCCCCAGATCCCGGCCTTTGCCACCGTATCGATAAGCTCGAACTCTTCTTCGATAGCTTCTGCAAGAATTTCCAGATCACGGAATGAATAGGTGTGAGCGATTTCGGTCTGGCCGGTGGGGGGCACTTGATAAAGCGCGAAAAGGATCTCGTAAACGTCCCCGAAATCTGAATTGACGAAGGGCCGGCCGGCATCGCTCGGAAGTCCGGACTGCGCCTGTGTGACACGCGCCCTCATGCTGTTCCAGACCTGCTCCGGATTCCTTACATCGTCTTCCAGAATCACCTGGATTATTGATTTGCCCACGATCGATCTGGAGATCATCCGGTCCACTTCGGGCATTTCTCCAATGACCGCTTCAAGCGGGTCGGTAATCAGATTTTCCACATGGCTCGCCGAGGCGCCGGGCCAATTTGTCATCACGAGAGCTCCGCGAATGGTGATTTCCGGGTCTTCCCGCCGGGGCATTGTCGTAAGATTGAACAAGCCGATGGCAAGAACGGCTACGACGACCGCTAAAACGGTAGCACGGTGCGCCAGTCCAAATTTCGGCAGATTCATCGCTGACGATTTTCCTCTGTCAGTACACTTACCCGTTGGCCGTCACTGACATAGTGGACCCCGCTAACGACGACAGGCATGCCGGAACGCAATGCGCTTCCTTCGATCCGCTGGTACTCACCCTGAATGTCATGCACGCTGACGCGGACCTTTTTAGCTCTGCCATCGGCTACGCTGAATATGATGCTCTCTCCCGCAATTTTGGTTATAGCGTTTGTCGGGACATAAAAGCCGCGGGGAGTCGCATCCATAGCGAATTTGACCGGAACAAGCTCACCTGGCCGGAGCAACCATTGCGCTCGCCCGATCGCCAACCCTGCGAGATGTTCTTTTTTGGGGTTAAGGACCAGAAAGTCACCTTCCTTCAGCGATCCGGGGTCTGCGAGGCTTCTGAAATTCCATTTGATGACTCCCATATATTCGTTCCCCATCGATACTTTGATTTTCTCCGGGATATGTTTGCCGACGGCGCCGCGCGCGGAACCGCTCTGAAATCCAATGTCGGGCAGCCTAAGCACATAAGTCCGGCCGTTTTCCACGTAAACCGAGTCTACAGGAACGAAAAGCGGGCCTGGCTCGCCCTTGAAACGCCGGGCGACCGGCAGGAAATCCTCAACCAGCGGGAGGCCCTTTGTCTCCGGGACCAAATGTTCAATTTTCCTGCGCTCGTTGCGGGTCATCAGCGTAATCCGGAACGTGCGCGTCTTGGGGTTCGCAACAGAGCCCTTCTCAAACACGACGGCATTTATGCTCAGGCGCGCCCCGTCGGGATCGATTGGATCTTTCGGGAACAACCAGGCCTTGTCGCCGGTGCGTATGCGCCGATCGGTATCGGCGGAGACTTCAAGTTGAATCTGTATGGGGTCCAGCAAGCTCAGGGTTGCAACCGCCGATCCAGCAGAAACGACCGCACCTTGCACGGCGTGAATTGCGGTGATCCTTCCCGTGAAGGGCGCCCGGAGTATGGTGTCGTTCAGGTCCTCGCGCGCCTCCTCAAGTTTTTCCTGAAGTTCTGCGATTCTGCCTTGCTTGGATTCAAGCTGCGCGCGTTTCAGGGAGATGTTGGCTCTGGCGACCGAAACAGCGGCGCGGCGCGCTTCCAGGGCCTGTCGGCGCGCCTGCAACCGCGCCTTGAATTGTTCGACTCTGGAACCGGCGCTGTCGAAGACCGCCCGGGCATCGTCGAGGCCTTTCTGGCGCCCTGCATTGGTTCTCATAAGCTTCTGCTGCCGTGCCAGATCCTTTTCGGCCCGGGTTTTTTCAAACTGGGCTTCTTCGATCCGTTTGCCGGCTGTGCTGATTTCGGTATCCGCAACACGAAGATTGGCTTGGGCTGTTTTCAGATTGGCGGGTGCAACCTTATCGACGGCGATTTGCTGTGCTTCAAGTTCTTTCCCAACCGAACGCAAACGGGCCTCCAGAGCCCGAACTCTGAAGCGGTAACGTTTATCGTCCAGTCTCGCGATAACATCGCCCTGCCGAACCTGGGTGCTGCGCTCGTCATAGGCTGGACCTGTGACTTCCCTGCCGAGATCGAGGACGGAAAGAAGCCGGCCGTTGACCTCAAATCCGATTTTTTCTTCCCGATACAGCCCAACTGATCCGGTCAGTCGCGTCTCGCGTGCGAAGTCGCGCTCCCGCAGCCGCATGATGGTAACGGGACGAGGCTCGGAAACCGATTCCGGAGTGCCCTGAAGATTATCGCACCCGGCCAGGGTGAGCGTCAGGACTGAACTGGAAAGTACAGCGAGTACTCCTGTTCGCAGCAGTCGAAATGAACGAACTTTCGGCCGGATAAACCGCCCAATTGGCAGGCGTGTTATGGCGGCACTTTGTTTTTTGAACGAGAAAACGGCTATGAATGATCGAATTCTATCAAGCATTGTCTCACTTCTGTTCACTGCCGCAACTTTGTGACCGGTTTAGTGACCGATCTTTCGCCGCGGCAGAGTATCATGAGCACACGGATTGTCACGGAGTTCCGCGCACCTTGCCGCCGGCCTCCCGGCGT
Organism: Hyphomicrobiales bacterium; assembly: GCA_003228955.1. Lineage (GTDB taxonomy): Bacteria > Pseudomonadota > Alphaproteobacteria > Rhizobiales > Methyloligellaceae > UBA2767. The sequence goes on along the minus strand of QIGN01000076.1, from coordinate 4,219 downwards.
TGCCGATTGCACACTCTGCTTGTTGCACGACTGGACTTTCTGACACACGCCAAGCAGCTAGCGCTCGCCGCCTGGAGTCACGGTCGAATCTTGACTGTCCGTATGCTATCCAACAAGATGCGGAAGTCTTGGATCAGATGGATGAAATGATATCGGCAGCTTGGCGAACGACCCCGACGATGGTGTCTCTGCATTCCTGGCGGAAATGTCCAGCTTGTGCGAACGGCGTGAGTTCGCGCCCGGCGATCTGCTGCGCAAAAAGGGCGAGTACTATCGTGACATGTATATCATTACCGATGGCGAAGCTGCCGTAGAGCTCGAACCGGACAACCCATTACTCACGCCCATCAAGCGCGGACCCGGGCAGCCCATCGGCGAAATCGGTTTCCTGCGCGGGACGCCCGCCAACGCATTCGTGACGGCAAGCAATGCGGTCCATGCGCTCGTTATTGACGACGCCATACTTGAGCGGATCGAAGACGAAAAGCCGGATCTGGTCGTTCAGCTTATGCAGAAACTTGCTGAAATCGCCGACGACCGGACGAGCTACTCTTTGACGCTGGCAGACGAATATGGACTGGACGACAAACCGCAGGAAACCGAAATCCTGCTCTGCCGCAATGCTGAGCTTCTGGCCCAGGCACAGCAGCTGCGCTACGAGGTCTATTGTGGCGAGCTGGGGCGGGATTCGCCCTCGGCCAATCACGAGAAGGGCACCATCGCCGACAAGCTTGACGAGTTTGGACACTGCTTCATCGCGGTTTGCCAGGGCGAACTCATCGGGTCAATCCGCACCAATTTCGCCAAAGAGGGGCCGCTGGAACTTCTCGAAAGACTCTATGGAATGAACGAGTCTGAACACCATCCCGATTACACTGGAATCTGCACGAAGTTCATTGTGAAACGCGCACACCGGGGCGGCCGCACCGCGATGCAGCTGGTTTCCCAGGCGACACAGTTCGGGCTGCGCCACGACATGAAGGAATGCTATATCGACAGCGTTCCCAAACTCGTTCACTACTATCGCGCCATGGGGTTCAAGACCTCGGGGAAAATATTTTTTCACCCGGAGAACGGCCCGTCGCTGCCCATGAAGCTCGATCTCCTGCGCTATGGCCACGAGTTGGCCGGGGACATGGGCATACAGCGCATGGTCAAGCTCTATGTGAAGGCCAAAGCGATAAAATTTGTGGGCAGGCTGAGGGGCGGGCCGAACGATCACGCGTAGTTTGGAAAAGATTGAGCTCGGAAAATGACAACGAGTGAGTGGGTATTTCTTGGTATTGTCGCCATGCTCGGCCACGCTATGGCGCTTTTCTGGTATGTGGCCAAGAAACATGACTGGCGAATTTGCGAACGGACAATCTACGACCTGCCGGTCAAGGACCGGCAGTTAAAACGCGAGCTGTTGAACTCGATCCACACCCCCACTCATGCGGTCATTCTGGGGATATTTCTGGGACTTGGCTATTTCGGGAATACTTCCTGGCTATCTTTCATCCTGACGCTGCTCACGACGACCATCTGGGCCGAAATCTGGCACTATTTCTCCCATCGCGCCATGCATCTCAACTCGCTTCACTGGATTCATGCCGAGCATCACAAAAGCCATCTCAATACGCCGCTCACCGCTATCTCGTTCTCGTTTTCCGAAAAACTGATCTTCGATATCGGCATGCTGCTGCCCTTCGCTGCAGCCGACTATTTCCTGAACGTCAACTTCTTCGGTATTGCCACCTGGTTTGTCGGATATCTGGTCATCAATTCCTTTAGCCACGCAAACTTTGAATTTCGCTCTGCCGGGTATAATCGCCATGTTGGCAAGATCCTGGCGACAACGACTTATCACTCCCTGCACCATTCGCGGTACACGGGCAACTATGGCTTGGGCACGCGCGTGCTGGACCGGATATTTGGCACCGAATGGGATGACTATGAGAGGCTTTATCATCGCGTCAACGCGGAACGCCGGCCGCTCACCCGTCTTCGCGAACAAGTCGAGGCAAGCGAAGAGGTATGACGGAAACTGCGATATTTCCGCCCCGGGTCACTCCGGCGGCGAATCCGCTTCGTTTCCCCATCAACCTTTTCAAGCTGTTGTCCAACAACCTCGAAATTGTTCCCGAGCAGGCCTATGACGAGGAGGTTGTTCTCGCGCGCGGGCCGCCTCGCATGGCTTTTATCACGGGCCCCGATGCCGTCGAAACCGTCCTCAAGACACGACACGCCGATTTTCCGAAAGGTCGTCTGCAGAATGAGGTGCTTGAGCCGCTGTTCGGAAACGCAATGATTTCCTCCCATGGCAAGGAGTGGCGTTGGCAGCGGGGTGCGACGGCGCCACTTTTCCGGCACGACGAACTCGTGCGCTACGTACCGACCATGTATGAGGCGGCGGAAAAGGTGGTCGAACAATGGCGCATGGCGCCGGAAGATGAACCCCGGCCCATAAACCGCGACATGATGCACGCAACCTTCGGAGTCATCTCGCATACCATGCTGTATGGCGGCGCGGATGATGTGATCGCGTCCATCGAGAAAGGACACGCGGAATATTTCCGCCAGGTCAACTGGTGGGTGCTCAACCGGATGCTTCGCCTTCCGCGCTGGTTGCCCCGGCCCGGCGGCCGTTCCATGCGTCGCCATGAGCGCCGGCTGCACGACGCGGTTCGAGGTCTTGTCCTCAACCGGGACGCAAAAGCGGCTGACGGCGCCGACCTGCTCTCGCGGCTGCTTGTGGCGAAGGATCCCGAAACCGGCCGCAGGATGTCCGAGGAGCAACTGGTCAACAATGTTATTGCGTTCCTTGTTGCCGGTTATGACACAACGGCGCTCGCCCTCTCCTGGGCTCTCTTCCTGATTTCCCAGAGTCCGGAATGGTCGATGTGTATGCGCGCCGAAGTCGATCGGATTGCGGGCGACAGCCCCATTGGTCCCGAGCATCTGGAGGGTCTGGTTGTTGTCGAGCAAGTCCTCCGGGAGTCCCTGCGGCTTTACCCAACGGCGCCCATCATCGTTCGTGACATTTTCGAGGACGTCGTGCTCGGGGGCGTACATGTGCCGGCTGGTACAATCGGCATTATCCCGATCTACACCATCCACCGTCATCGACGCTTCTGGCGCGAGCCCGACCTTTTCGATCCCTCACGTTTTGCACCGGACGCGGCGGCAAAACCAAACCGCTATCAATTCCTGCCTTTCGGTGCGGGGCCACGGATCTGCATTGGCGCTACTTTCGCGCTTATTGAAGCGAAAATCATGCTCGCAACCTTTATACGCGCCGCAGATTTCAAACTGTTACCCGGGTTTTTGCCCCGGCCGACGGGGCAAATGTTTCTGACCGCAGCAGGCGATATCCCAATGCGCGTTCACCTTCGCAAATGAAGGTTCGCGCGGTTTCATGCCCGCTTCTGGCACGATTCAGCCGGCTTCTGGAGTATGCTTGATCATGGTCTTTCTCCTTACTTCTACTTGGAGAAAGGTAGGATAGGTTACGCGAGATCAACCTCGTTCGGGCGGACCTCACAATTGACCGCTTAAGGGGTGCAGCGGTCATATTCTGCATCATTGAGAATTTGCCATGGGCCGAGTTTGACCCAACTCGGACATCGCTCTTTTCAAGTCTGACAAATGAAAAGAGCGCGCCCCGGTTTCCCGGGACGCCTCGTCGATAAGCCGTATTTTTTTGGACGAAGCAGACCGTCACAGTGCCATCATGTCAGCCGGCAGGCTTAAAGCAGATGAAGGCGTTCCCGCCGACTTTCCGGCGCTGTTTGCCTTTGCCGCAGATGCACTGGTTGCCTTGTACCTTGCCGCCTTGGCAGCTGATCTTCGTTGCGGCCTTCTTTTTAGCCGCAGCGGCAGCCTTCTTTTTAGCCGCGGCAGCGGCCTTCTTTTTAGCGGCGGCAGCGGCCTTCTTTTTAGCGGCGGCAGCGGCCTTCTTTTTAGCGGCGGCAGCTTTCTTTTTAACCGCAGCTTCAGCTTTCTTTTTGGCGGCAGCGGCGGCCTTCTTTTTAGCAGCAGCCTTCTTTTTGGCGGCAGCTTTCTTTTTAACTGCAGCTTCAGCTTTCTTTTTGGCAGCAGCGTCGGCCTTCTTTCTGGCAGCAGCAACCGCTGCTTTACGCTTGGCTGCCAATTCAGCAGCCCTTTTCTTCTCTGCCTGCTTTTTCTTCAACTCTTCGAGCCGGCGCTTGTCGGCATCCGGGTTCGCGCGGGTCGGCTG
>QIGN01000125.1 GCA_003228955.1 Hyphomicrobiales bacterium | reverse complement strand
CTGCACAGGCCCGACGATCCGCGCGCCCGGCGCCTCATCGAGATGGGCCGGGAGGCGGGGTTCGAGGGCGCCCATCTCGATTGCCTGGAACTGCTGGGCGAAGAAATCGACGCGGCCTTCGGCAAGCATGTGCCGATCAATGCGACCGGCGCGGTCGCCGCCCTCATGGGCGAGATGAATATTCCGGTGAAGCTGATGCGCGGCTTCGCGGTCATCTCGCGCGCCGCCGGGCTTGTCGCCCATATCGCCGAGGAACAGCAGCGCCCCAGCGGCCGCTATATCTGGGACCTTGTGGACAAGGGCATTCCCTACAGGAAATAGCCGGGCCGCAGGCCAAAAAAAACCAGCTGGATTTGAACCTTTATCACTTCCGCCGCGACCAACCCGTAACCGGGAGATTTTTTTAAGATCGCCGCCCGGGGCGATCCCCGCGGAGAGTTCAAATGGCAGGCTGGCTTCACGAGATAAACTGGCTGATGATCGTCATGGTTGCGATCGGCGTTTTCTTCGGCACCGAAATCCGCCGCCACGGCGTGGTAGCCGAGGGCGGGATATACAGCTTTCTGCCTCTGCGGATGCACCGTTTGCTTATGCTGTCTATGATTCTGAGCGCCGAGCTGATTATTGAGTCCGCGAGAATTGCCTTGAAGACGCCGAGCGCTTTCCATGTCTGGATACTCTTTTTCGCGACAGCGGCGGCGTTCATACTGTTCGCCGCATTTGCCGGGCTTGAATTAGCGCAGGCAAAACGCGCCCTCAGGGCCGCTCATGCCGGCGGCGGGAAAAGCAGGGACTGATCCACAATATAACGCGCCAGCGGGCAATCGGAATTGACGTGACGGGCCGCGCAAGCGGCCTGTTTCATTTCCGGATCATGCTCAAGGAAACTAAATTGTCTCGCAATTGAACCTTTTCCCTTCCCGAAACGACCAATGAACAGGGCGGAGCGTGTTGCTTCGCATTTCAGGGCATCGGGAGCGACCGCAATACGCACCCGGGAAAATGAGAAGGGACACATCATGAAAGGGATATTTTCAAAACTTTTCGCCGTCGGCCTCATCAGCGCGGTCGCCGGTTTTTCGGGTGGACTTCTGAGCACTTCAGCTCAGGCTCAAGTATCCGATATTGTAAAAGACGGTAATGCTGGCGGCACCATCCGTGTCATCTCCGAAGACAACCAGAGCTGGACCAAGATCCAGCCGTCCGCTTTCAGCTTTCCGGTTCGATTCTCGGCGTATTACAATCTTGACCGTGTCTGGGTCCTGCAAGGTGATGAGATCGACGTTACGTATAACGACCTCTATGACACAAACGATGTCGGCACCGGCCTCCAGAGCAGCCAATTTCATTCCGAAACCACGACGCTGACCGGCGGAACACTGTACCTCACCAACGGCGAGAGGAACCAGATAATTGCCGCATGTAACGCCAAGCTGAAACCGGCCGCCGCCCAGCAACAGCAGCAACAGGCCGACGTGCAGGTCCCCCTGACACTGGTGGTTCAGAACAACTATGAGGAAGGACAGGCAGCCCTGCCACTTGATTCTCCTTTGAATAACTGGGCATCGGTCGATTTTACCCTTCCGGTGATCTGCGAGCCGTTCACGAAAACAGCGCCGGTGGATGTAGCGGCTGAACTGCCTGATTCCAAAATAATTACGGTTGGACTGGGCCTTTCGACAACGGGCCCGGTGGCCATCGGGCCGCTGACATATACCGGTCCCTGCCCGACGGGCATCACGCTCAACATGGGCTGGACCACCAATATTGGATCTGAGCTGAAAACCTACATCAAGCACAAGGATCTGGCCGGCCAGAACAACTGGACGTCTCCGGAATTTTCGGTCACCACCAGCCAGCCGGCTTTCGGCGGCAACTGGAAGAAGAGCATGACCGATGTTATCTCCATTCCTTTCGCCGGTTCGGCGCCTTCGAACGGCGGCGGCGGCGTTGCCGGCGGCAACAACCCCGGCGGACTGGGCTTCAACCCCGGTGGCGGCGGTGGTGGCTCTAGCCCCGCGAGCGGCTACAACGCAACAAACACCGGCACGAACAACGGTCTGATCCAGTATATCGGATACTTCCAGCTCGTTGCCTACAGGAACAAACAGATCGTTCCATTGCCGAGCCTGGACGGCGGTATCGAAAACGTCACTGTTTATGAGGATTTCAAGGCATCGGGCTGGCGCAAATATACTGTCACATGCGAGCCGCAGAAGAACACCAACATTCCTCAAGGCCCGACGGGCGTCGTCAACCCGGGCAATCAGGACAACCCGGCCTTTGACGCCCGGAATATTGCCATGCCATCCGGTGTCGTGACCTCTGGCCAGGCCGGCAAGATCGCGGCGGATATTGCCCGCAAGCGCAAGGCAGAGGCCGAACGCCGCCGCAAGGCCGCGAAAAAGGCAGCCCAGGCCAAGCGCATAGCCGCACAGAAGGCAACCCAGGCCAAGCGCATAGCCGCACAGAAGGCAGCCCAGGCAAAGCGCATAGCCGCACAGAAGGCCGCCGAGGCAAAGCGCAGGCGTGAAGCTGCCCGGGCTCTCGCCAATATCCTGCGCCAACGCGCGGCTGCCAAGCGCACAAACGCAAGCGCCCAGAGGCGAGCCACACCCAAGCGGCGCACTATAGCTCCCGCGCAACTCATGCAGCTTCGCAGGCGCTGAGGGTAAACCCAGCTGAGAAACATGAGAGGCGCGTCCCTCAAATTGGGGCGCGCTTCTTTTCATACTTCAGCCAGGCAATTTTTGCCTATTTGCTTGACTTTACACGAATCATCTCGGGTTAAGGTGCGGCCATTCGTTCAAAATCACGGCAACAATCACCAAAAAGGCCAGCATTTCAGCTAGAAAAACAGAGTTAAGTCTCCGTTAAATCCTAAGCCTCATAGTCCCAATATGAAACAGCCTCAAACCTTGGCGTGCTGGTGCGCGCAGGGTCTTCGAGGGTGCAATGAAGGGTAATTGAGGGTACGAGATGAAGAATTTCCGCCATGCGATTGTTGTAGCAGCTGCCTTGATAGTGGGGCAGACAGCCACCGCGAGCGCCGCCAGTCTGCCACCCCCGCCGCCTGTCGTGGAGCCGATACCGATACCGATACCGGAGCCCGTCGCGGCCAGGGACTATTATCTGCGCAGCTATATTGGGATCACCAATCAGGAGATTGACGATTTCACAAATGTGGCGATCGAGGCCGGCGACTTCACCATCGTCGATCATGAATTCGACAGTTCGCCATTTATCGGCTTCGGTATTGGCATGGCGTTAAACGAACGGTTTCGCGTCGATCTGACCGGTGAATACCGGGGCAAATCGGATTTCACGGGCCTCGACACCTATGTCGACCCGGGTTGCGGTCCTGGCGTGTGTACAAACGAGCACACCGGGATCAAGTCCGAATGGCTGTTTCTCGCCAACGCCTATTGGGATATCGGCACCTATCGCGGCTTCACTCCTTATGTTGGCGGGGGTATCGGCGCCGCCGAGGTGACCCTCAGCAACTTCAAGGACGTAAACCTTGTGACCAACGGTCTCCACTGGGCGAAGGACAATTCCGAATGGAACTTTGCCTGGGCGCTCCAGGCGGGCTTCTCCTATGAGATTTCGCCCGACCTCACATTCGACATGAGCTATCGCTACGCAAGTCTGGGCGATGGCGTGACCGGCAAATACTTCACCTATGATCCGGGCGCCCCCCAGGGACTCGGCGCCACGACGCTGGAAGACATCGTATCCCACGATGTGATGATCGGCCTGCGCTGGAACTTCGGCGGCGACAGCTGCTGCGAAGTTCCTGAAGCCATGCCCATCCCTTACAAATAACAATCGGCGTCTTTGGACAATGCGACCGGGTGCGGGAAACCGCATCCGGTTTTTCCTTGCCTGTATTTTTGGGCCCGCCGCGCAATATCTACCCTGTTAACGTCTCGCATGGCAGACTTGCCCGAGTGATTCGTTCCGGTTTTGTCCGTCCGGGCAGGTAAGCGGGGAGTTGGCTTGAACAGTCCAGTTCGCATCATCGGTATCGATCCGGGTCTGCGCCGCACCGGCTGGGGCGTCATCGAAAGCGATGGCAACCGGCTGAAGTTTGTGGCGGGCGGCGCCGTGACGTCCGACGCCAGGCGGGAACTCGCCTATCGGCTGGTGGCGCTGTTTGAAGGCCTGAGCCAGGTGCTTGCCGCATGGGACCCGGCCGAAGCGGCGGTGGAGAACACGTTCGTCAACAAGGATGCGTCGGCCACGCTGAAGCTGGGGCAGGCGCGCGGCATCGCCTTGGTGACTCCGGCGCTGGCAAATCTGAGCGTCGCCGAATACGCCCCCAACATGGTCAAGAAGACGGTCGTGGGCGCGGGCCATGCGGGCAAGGAGCAAATCCGGGCCATGATCGGCCATTTGCTGCCCAAGGCATCTCCGCAAAGCGAAGACGAGGCGGACGCGCTGGCCATCGCCATCACCCATGCGCATCACCGCAAATGGAAAGTTCTGGAGGCGGCGGAATGACCGGCAAACCATCACCTCTCCCCTGTGGGGAGAGGTCGAGCGATAGCGAGGGTGAGGGGGCTCGGGCGTCAACTGGTTGGCTCTGGTCCCCCCTCACAAGCTATGCCCCCCTCACCCCGGCCCTCTCCCCACAGGGGAGAGGGAGTAAATTTGCGCTGGAGCACAGGCAATGATCGGCAAGCTGAAAGGCATCATCGATGCGTTGGGCGATGACTGGGCGCTCATTGATGTGGGCGGCGTGTGTTACGAGGTGCATTGTTCGGCGCGCACGCTCGGGCAGCTGCCGCGGGCGGGTGAAGCGGCGACGCTCTCCATCGAAACTTATGTGCGCGAGGACCAGATAAAACTGTTCGGCTTCGCCACCGACGCCGAACGCGCCTGGTTCCGGCTGCTTCAGAGTGTGCAGGGCGTTGGCGCCAAGGTGGCGCTCGCCGTGCTTGGCACGCTCTCCCCGCAGGACCTCGCCAACGCCATCGCGCTCCAGGACAAGGCGCAGGTTTCGCGCAGCCCCGGCGTTGGCCCCAAGGTCGCGCAGCGCATTGTTACCGAGCTCAAGGACAAAATCCCCAACATGGTGCTTTCGGGCCAGCCGGGCGCAGTGATTTCTTTGGCGGGTGAGGGTGGCGAACAGGCCATGCCCGCCGCCGTCGATGCAGTCTCCGCACTCACCAATCTGGGCTATGCACAGGCGCAGGCCAGCGCGGCGGTCGCGGTCGCTTCGCGCAAGGCGGGCGAGGGCAGCGAGGCGGCTGAACTTATCCGCCTGGGCCTCAAGGAGCTGGCGCAGTGAGCGACCGCCCCGTGGAAATGGCCGAGCAACCGGACGATGAAGCCGATACAAATCTGCGTCCGCAGAACCTTGGCGAGTTCATCGGCCAGAAGCGCGCCTGCGGGAACCTGAAGGTTTTTATCGAAGCGGCGAAGTCGCGGGCCGAGGCGCTCGACCATGTGCTGTTCGCCGGGCCGCCGGGGCTGGGCAAGACCACGCTGGCGCAGATCGTCGCCCGCGAGCTTGGCGTCAATTTCCGCGCCACTTCCGGCCCCGTCATCGCCAAGGCGGGCGATCTGGCGGCATTGCTCACCAATCTGGAAGAGCGCGATGTGCTGTTCATCGACGAAATTCACCGGCTCAATCCGGCGGTCGAGGAAATCCTCTATCCGGCGATGGAGGATTTTCAGCTCGATCTCATCATCGGTGAAGGACCGGCGGCGCGTTCGGTGCGCATTGATCTGGCCAAATTCACGCTCATAGGCGCGACCACGCGGACGGGCCTCCTGACGACCCCCTTGCGCGACCGTTTCGGCATCCCCGTGCGGCTCAATTTCTACGAGACGGACGAGCTGGAAGAAATCGTGCGCCGCGCCGCCCGGGTTCTGGGGCTGGCCGTAAGCGACGATGGTGCGAGCGAGGTGGCGCGGCGCTCGCGCGGCACCCCGCGTATCGCCGGGCGGCTGCTGCGGCGGGTGCGCGATTTTGCCGACCATGAGGGCGCTGACCTTGTCGATGCGAAAGTGGCGGACAAGGCCCTGCAAATGCTGGAAGTGGACGCGCGCGGGCTCGATGCGCTGGATCACCGTTACTTGCGCTGCATTGCCGAGAATTATGGCGGCGGCCCTGTCGGTATCGAGACAATTTCAGCCGCTTTGTCGGAACCACGCGACGCGCTGGAGGAAATCATTGAGCCCTATCTGCTGCAACAGGGCTTCATCTCGCGCACCCCGCGCGGGCGGATGCTGACGGCGCACGCCTTTGCGCATATCGGGCTTGAGGCGTTGCCGGATACTGAAATGCCTCAGTCGGAACTCTTTGCTGAAGACGAGTCCTGATTGTCCGTAACGCTGCCATCCCCGCTGCACGAAATCAGATTTCACCCCTGAGTAGAAAATAGACGCTTGTTGAAATTAGCGCGTGCATGGGTAACGATGAACCCGGAGGGAATTGAGAAGCCTGCATATTTCCTCAATGCCATGCATTTTAAATCCATGGGGGGGATTTCAATGCGCAGATTTTTTGCTGCTATCTTGTCTCTTTTTGTTGTGTTGTCGATTTCCCATTCTAGGGTCCAGGCGAAAGGTCTCTCGACCGGGGATGGGTCGAGGGTCGCCGGTGAATCTGCATTAAGAAAACCCGAGTATCGCAGATACGCCGGTGATGAAAAAAAAGGCGGCAGCCCCAAGAGCCGTAGTAGAGGCGGCGGCGGCGTTGGCATCACCATTACAATTGATCCTTCTGTACTTTTTAAACCGGGTAAAAAGAAAAAACCGGCTCCGGTCTATAAAAAGCGCCGCACCAAGAAAAAGAAAAAGCCGGCCAAGAAGCGCTTGTCTGTGGCGCCACCCGGGTCCGGGGGCCCCTGTCCAAAATTCCTGGTAAATTTGATGGGCGATGCCGGTTACTGGCGCGAACAGGCCGAAGCGGCGGACGCCGAAGCGGCCATGGCGCGCGATGCAGCCCGGGGATGGCGGGCAATCTCGCGCAAAGCGGCGGAGGGTTCCGCCTACGCAGGGAAATCAGGCCTGACTTCCAGCGAGAAGTTTCTCGGGGATAAGGCCGCGGAACTGGAACAGCGCGCAAAAGACTATGAAGCCAAGGCTGGCGAAAAAGAGGCGACGGCAAAAGCATTGCGCGAGAAGGCCGATGCTGAAGACGGTAACCGGGCGGACCATGAAAAGGAGTGGTGTGTAAAATACCGGAAATCACCACGGACCGCCTATACGCCAGAAGCTGTAAAAATCAGCACAGCTCCCGGAAATGCAGGCGTTTCAAATTCACCTGACGTCTTGAGAAATCAGATTGAATCGGCGGAGAAGGCCCAGGCCGACGCGCGCTTTAAGGATCGCGTGGCGGAAGCGGAAAAGGCCAAGGCTGACGCCGCCAAGCGCGCCTCGCGTCAGCGTGAGGCAGACGTGGAGCGAGACGATAGAAAATATGAAGAACATGATGTCATGTATCTTGATAAAAAGCTCTACACCGCCGACGACATGAAGGATTACTTTGAACGGTGGAGCGACGCTCCTGATCAAAATGACCCTGTCATTTTTGGGCCGGGCCAGGGGCTTGGTCCCGATATCCTGGAACTCGCGCAGTGGCGTCCCGATCTGGCGGCGACATTGCTGAACATGCTGAATGAACTCGAGACCGGCGATCTGGAGGGCGCCTTAGCCGTTGTTAAGCTGATCCGGCAGCAAACGGCGGGGTTGCTCAAGATCGCGAACGAGTTCGGCAAGCCCCTGGAAAGCTGGGGCGAGGCAAGAATGGACAACGCCGTAGAGCGCATGGAAACCACATTGGAGCGCCAGATACGGCAGGATTCAAAGCCCGAGGTTACGGAGAAGACGCCGGCTTCAACCACGACAGAGCCCGCAACCACAACCGGGGAAACACCGACCCCGGCGCGACCGAATGACGGGACCCAGACGGGTATCCCCGTGACGTTTGCGCCTGTGCCAGTCAATGGCTGCGTAGAACGGATATTTAACCTGTCGAGCGACGCCGACTACTGGCGTGAGCTGGCTGACATAGAGGATACCGGGGCGGCCATGGCTCGTGAATCGGCCAAGAGGTGGCGCGAGATTTCAAAACAGTCGGCTGAGGGAGCCAAGCAGGCAGGAAAGGCAAAACTTAAAGACAGTCAGAAATTCCAGGAGGACAAGGCAGCTGAACTGGAGCAGCGCGCAAAGGACTCTGACGCGCGCGCCGACCAAAAAGAGGCGGAAGCAAAATCCTTGCGTGAAGCGGCCGACGCGGAAGATAGAAAACGCGCCGAGCTGGAAAAAGAGCGCTGCAGGACGCGCGAGGATCTGCCCCGCAACGCCTTTTCGCCCGAACCGGTCAAAATCAGCACCGGACCCGAAAATCCGCCCAGTTCAAAGATACCGACCGCGCCTAAAACCATTTGCGGCCCGGACATCACTGACAACGTGTTTCGTGTTCTGGACAAAATACACAAGGATTGGAGAAGCTGGGATTCATCTACGAAGGCTAAAAAGTGCATCTCTTTGTTTACGTCCCTCAGCGCCTGGGACATAAGGGCCTTGGCTCCTGGCTATGCCCCTCCGACTGAAACGCAGTATGAGGAAAGATATTGGAACGGGACGGGGTCGCTAACGGAAAAATGGAAGAAGTTTCTTGGGACTCAAAAATTCTGGTTTGAGGATGATGCGCCTGCGTGCGGCAAGCCGCGTTTGCAATGCACGAGCACTGTTACATTTCTCGGCAAATGTGTTCATCCACAGGTCGTCAATTATGTTCAATGGGGCGTCATGAACAGGCTGTGTAGCCAGGAAGGAGCGGGAAAAGCCGCCCGCAGTTTGTACAGCTCAATGGCGCCCGGTAATATCTTCGACGGCCAGAAAATCATGTCGGGCGTCGGCAGCGCTTACACAGCCGCGACTGATGCAGGCAGCTATTACAATCCCCAATCTGCCGATCCCGGTGAAAAACAAGGCAGATACGAAACTGTACGAAAAATGATGAAGGATAAGCTGGAACAACTCATGGCCGAACCGGGCAATTCGGATTTTGCATCGCGCCCTGCAATCAATTGTTCGACGCCATGTCAGATGACAGCAGCCGAGAAAGATAAATTGAGCAAGCGCAATTTCGGTTATGTATGGGGCAAGTGAGCAAGACCCAGAGGATGTCGGAATGCATTGTCTGATATATCCCCATGCCCATTCTGGCGCATGACTGAGTCATCTGATTTGCCGGATCGCTGGCCCGGTCTTGCGGGCCGCATCGAGGGTGCGGCGCATGTTCTCCCAGTGCGCGTCTACCACGAGGACACCGACTTCACCGGCCTCGTCTATCACGCCAATTATCTGAAATTCTGTGAGCGCGGGCGCTCCGATTTCGTGCGCCTGGCAGGCATCAGCCAGACGGATCTTTTTGACGCAGGAGGCGAAAAAGAACCGGCCGCTTTCGTGGTGCGGCATATGGATGTGGATTTTCTCAGGCCCGCCCGCATGGACGACGTGCTGGAAATTGTCACATCCGTCGATGAGATTGGCGGGGCGGCGATGACCCTGTTGCAGCAGGTGATGCGCGATGGGGCGGTGCTGGCGCGCCTGCGCGTCAAGATCGTGCTGGTCTCCAGTTCAGGCAAACCAAGGCGTTTGGGCGAGCTTGTCCGTCGCGGCCTTGAACGGTTCGTTAACCAAGAAGGCTGAACCTCACGAAAGAAGAGTCCGGCGGGCGGAATCACTGGCGAATCGCCTATCGGAAATTTATTGGGCCCCGAGCCTAGTTTCGTCACAAATGCGCTCCACACCTCATGCCCGTGCGAGAGGCGTTTTGGGTGCGCGAAAGATCATCAGCGGGAAGACCCCATGAATCCGGCGGAAATACTGAAATCCGTGGCTCCGGCGCCCCAGGCCGATCTATCGATACTGGCATTGGTTCTGGACGCCCATATCGTCGTGCAGCTCGTCTTGCTGGGGCTGGTGCTCGCGTCGGTCTGGAGCTGGGCCATTATCGCGGAAAAGATGCTGCTGCTGGCGCGCACCAAACGCGAAACGGACTCCTTTGAAGAGGTGTTCTGGTCGGGCCAGTCCCTGGAGCAGCTTTATCAGTCCATCGGCCCGCGTTCCTCGCGCTCAATGGCGGCGCTGTTTGTGGCTGCGATGCGCGAATGGAAGCGCTCGGTCGAATCGACGCCCAAGCCGCTGGCCGGCCTGCAGATGCGGGTCGAGAAGGTGCTTGATGTGGCCCTGTCGCGCGAAATCGACCGGCTGGAGCAGCGTTTGCTGTTTTTAGCCACCGTGGGAAGCACCGCGCCCTTTATCGGCCTGTTCGGCACGGTCTGGGGCATCATGACGTCATTCCAGGCGATCGCGGCGGCCAAATCCACGAATTTATCCGTGGTTGCGCCGGGCATCGCCGAAGCCCTGTTCGCCACCGCGCTCGGCCTTCTCGCGGCCATTCCGGCGGTTATTTTCTATAATAAATTCACCCATGAGGTGTCGCGCCACGCCCAGCGGCTTGAAAGTTTCGCGGACGAATTCTCCGCCATTCTCTCACGCCAGATGGATGCGAGGAAATAGCCATGGGCGTGATGTTCGGCAGCGGGAGTTTGCGGCGGCGCAGCCGGTCGGGGCGCAATTACAAGCCCATGAGCGAGATCAACGTGACGCCCTTCGTGGACGTCATGCTGGTGCTGCTCATCATCTTCATGGTGACGGCGCCATTGCTGACCGTGGGCGTGCCGATCGATCTGCCGCAGACCAAAGCCGAACAGCTTGAGGGCGACAAGGAGCCGCTGACCATATCGGTGACGAAGACCGGAAAATTTTTCCTGCAGGAGACCGAGATCCCGCTCGACGAAATTGTGCCCAAACTCGTTGCTATAACCAAAAGCGGTTACAACGAGCGGATTTTTGTGCGCGGCGACCGCGCCATCGATTACGGGACGGTGATGAAGGTAATGGGGACTATCGCCGCCGCCGGATTCAAGCGTATCGCGCTCATCACGGAACTCGAGGAAAGGCTCTAGAGCACGCTCTAGTAGAGATCGAACTCATGCGCAGGGGCCTTATCATATCGCTGGGCTTGCATCTGCTGATCCTCATTTCAGCGGTGGCGGTGTTTCCTTTCAGCTCCGAGCGGCCGCCGCCCCGGCCAACGCTGCTGCCCGTCGATCTGGTGAGCAAAGCGGAATTTACCCAGCTCAAGGCCGGCCAGCGCAAGGCTAAAGACGAGCAGGCCAAGGCGAAAAAGAAGCTGGAGAAGGCAAAGAAAAAGGCCGCCAAAAAGTCAAAGCCCTCAAAGGTCAAATCGGTCAAGGCCCCGGCGCCAAAGCCGAAAAAAGCTGAAAATCCGCCGAAAAAGCCGAAGAAAACCGTGAAGGCGAAACCGAAACCGAAGCCGAAAAAGAAGGTGAAAAAACCCAAGCCTAAGCCGAAAAAGGTCGCGGCCAGGCCGAAAAAAACCACCGCCAGGAAAAAGAAAGAGGCGTTCAATCCCGACAGGATCGCGGCGCTGCTGAACAAGGTGCCCGATGCGGGACCGAAATCTCCCGCCGCGCCCGAGCCAAAGAAAAAACCGTCGCCCGCGAAGGGCCGTTCCGACGGGCGCGATCTTACCATGACATTTAACGAGATCGATGCGTTGCGGACGAAAATCTCCCAGTGCTGGAATCCGCCCGTCGGCGGGCTGGGCGCGGACGCCATCAAGGTGAGACTGCGGATGCAACTGCGCCCCGACGGGTCCCTCTCGCGCGAACCCCAGGTTATGAACCGGGCGGGTTCGCCCTATTTCCAGGCGGCGGCCGACGCCGCGGTGCGCGCCGTGATGGCGTGCCAGCCTTATGAGCTTCCGGCGAAAAAATTCGCCCTGTGGCGCGATATGATCCTGAATTTCGACCCGCGGGAGATGTTTGGCGGATGATGAACTCAAGTGAAAACAAATCCCTGGCCCGAATTTGGCGTGGCGTCATCCTCGCGCTCACCATGGCGGTTGCGTCTTTCTGGGCCCAGACCGGCGCTCATGCGCAGATGGAAGTCGACATCACCCAGGGTTCCCTGAAGCCGCTGCCGGTGGCGATTCCGGTATTTGGCGGTGCGAGTCTGAACGATCAGAAGCTCGGCGCCGACATCGCCGGAGTGGTGGTCGCCGATCTGGAGCGTTCGGGCCTGTTCAAGCTGGTGGACCGGGCGGCCTATATCGAGCGCATTGGCAATCTGAGCCAGGCGCCGCGTTTTTCGGACTGGCGGACAATCAACGCGCAGGCGCTGGTGGTGGGGCGTGTCACGCGCGAGGCCAGCGGGCGGCTCAGGGCCGAATTCCGCCTGTGGGATATTTTTGCCGGCAAGCAGCTCGCCGGTCAGCAATTCTTCACCCAGGGGCGCAACTGGCGCCGTGTCGGCCATTTGATCGCCGACGCGGTTTATGAGCGCCTGACGGGCGAAAAGGGGTATTTCGACACCCGAATTGTCTATGTGGACGAAACAGGCCCCAAAAACGCCAGGGTCAAGCGTCTGGCGATCATGGACCAGGATGGCCGCAACCTGCGCATGCTGACCCGGGGCGGGGCGCTGGTGCTGACGCCCCGCTTCAGTCCGACCTCGCAGGAAATCACCTATTTGTCCTATGAGGACGGGCGGCCGCGCGTTTATCTGCTCAATATAGAGACCGGCCAGAAGGAAATTGTCGGCGCCTTCCCGAATATGTCCTTTGCGCCGCGATTCTCCCCGGACGGGAAAAACATCATCATGAGCCTGCAACAGGGCGGCAACGCCAATATTTTCATGATGGATTTGCAATCCCGGCGCACATTCCGCCTTACAAATACGCCGGCGATCGATACCGCGCCCAGTTTTTCGCCCGATGGGCGGCGAATCGTTTTTGAATCGGACCGAAGCGGAAAACAGCAGCTTTACGTGATGAATTCCGACGGTTCCGGCCAAAAACGCATCTCTCAGGGAGAGGGGATCTATTCAACCCCCGTCTGGTCGCCGCGCGGAGACCTGATCGCCTTTACAAAAAAACGCGGACCCAATTTTTTGATAGGCGTTGTCAAACCCGATGGCTCGGGCGAACGCGTGCTCACCGAAGGTTTCCACAATGAAGGGCCCACCTGGGCGCCAAACGGCCGGGTTCTCATGTTCTTCCGCGAGTCTCCCGGCGAGGGCGGGGGGCCAAATCTCTATACTATTGATTTAACGGGATATAATGAGCGCGCCGTCACAACTCCATCCTTTGGCTCTGACCCCGCCTGGTCGCCGTTGATCAATTGACGGTAATAAAATTCCGCAGAATCGTGCAAAAAAAGCCGAATTGGCTTGATTGTCGCCATCGGTATTGCAATTCTTTTTGCGGGTGGTTGAGATTCGAAGCGTTGCATTTTGGCACCATGTGTTGAAAAAACACCGCCAGAAATGCAGTCCGTCCTTGATCAAACGGCTCCACCTCAGTAAACGCAAAGATGGCTTTTGCCGATTATATCAAGAGGAGAGAAGACCATGCAGGGTTTGAAAGGCGTGATCATTGTCGCCAGCATTGTGGCAACCGCCGCTGCTCTGGGGGCTTGCCGCAAGAGTGTTACTGCTAAGCCGATGAAGCTTGGCGCTGCGGACGTCACGGTTGAGCAGGCGGTGCGCGTCTAGTTTAGACGTACACGATCACAATAATAAGCCTGTCAAGCGGGGGGATTCCTCGCAAGATGGATAGCTGGATGCCGTGTCGCCGAAGCTTATGCAAAGGCGTCTACGGCGTTCCAGCGCCGTCCATCCGCAAGGTGATCCAGCACCGGGTTCAGCCGCCAGTTTGAGTTATCCGAATTTTTTCGGAACGGTCCAGCCGACCGCGCCGCCACAAGTCCGCCACGAGCGGGCGATAGGATTGCGTTAACGTTTTGCGTTTATCGCTATTCTATTCAGTATCAGTGGAGCGGGAGTTTTGGGGATGTTCCGTATGAACGGTTGCGCGCGCGCCATTGGCTTGGTGGGCGTTTTGGTGATGGCGGCAGGTATTTCCGCCTGTTCCAAGAAACCGCAGCAAATGGCGCTTGGCCAGCAGGCCGGCGGGCCGATTTCGCCTGGCACGTCGCGGGATTTTAGCGTAAATGCCGGAGATAAGGTCTATTTTCCGGTCAACAGCTCGCAATTGACGCCCGAGGCGCAGACGACCTTGCGCGGGCAGGCGCAGTGGCTGGCGAAATATCCGCAATATAGCGTGACCCTCGAGGGCCACGCCGATGAGCGCGGCACGCGTGAATACAATATCGCGCTTGGCGCGCGGCGCGCCACCGCCGTGCAGACCTATCTTACCGGTCTGGGCGTCAATCCGGGGCGGCTTCGCACGATCTCCTATGGCAAGGAACGCCCGGTGGCGGCTTGCAACGACATTTCGTGCTGGTCGCAGAACCGGCGGGGGGTCACCGTGCTGAATGCGCGCCCCGGCAGCTGATCTTCCCGCTGATTTTTGGGCCGCCATGGCCGGGCCGGGGCATGACAGCGGCCGGCGGGTCTGCGATTTTGCTGGCGCAAGTGCTTGCGGCACGGCGCGTGTCACCTTAGTTTAGCCCAATTGGTTTCCAACTCTGGCGCGTGCGCCCGGTTAATCGGTTCGCGACGTGAGACAGCTTACCTAGGTTCCGGACCCCAGCAAGACCTTCTTCCATTCAAGACATGAAACGGCGCACCTTATATCCATCCACACTTGCCCTGGCTGCCGCGATCGTGCTGGCGGGCTGGGGAATGATCTTCGCCGCGCCGGCACAGGCGCAGCAAAAGCCCGCACCGGCGGCGGCGCAATCAAGTGGCCCGCTGGATGAGCGAATCCGCCGTCTTGAAGAACGCATAACGGATCTGCAAACCGTAATCGGCACCCTGCAGTCCTTTGCGGGCAATAGCGCGGCGGCCCCGGCGCAAGGGGGGTTTCCGCCGGCGGGCGGTCAACCGGCCGTTGCTGGCGGTGCGGGCCCGAGCGAAGATTCCATTCGCATTCTGGCGCTGGAGACACAGATTCGCGCCCTGACGGGACAGATTGCGCAGGTTACCGACCGGATTGCCCGGATTGAAGCGGGGGCGGGCGCGCCATCACCCTTCGCTCCCGCTCCCCAGCCTTTGCCGCAGGGCCTCCAGCCAGGCGTTCCATCCGCCAATCCATTGGCGCCTGAGCAGCCTGCCAATCCGGCGTCTCCGGGTCAGGCCTCCGCACCAGCGCCGCAATTCGGAACGACAACCTCTCCTCCGAGGCCCGCAAACCCCTTTGATCAGGCCCCCCTGTACACTCCAGCCCCGGCGCCGGTCCAGCCATTGCCGCCACTCGCCGGATTGCCTGGAGGCGGAGAGGGTCCGCGCGCCATGTATGACGCCTCCTATCAGAATTTCCTGCGCAATGATTTTGGCGCCGCCGAGAACGGATTTCGCAGCTTTCTCGCCACCTATCCAGCCGACGGCCTGGTAGGCAATGCCTACTACTGGCTCGGCCGTACCCATTTCGAGCGCAAGCAGTTCGAACCGGCGGCCAAGGCATTCCTCGCAGGCTACAAGAAAGACAAAAAAAGCGCCATTGCGCCGGATGCGCTCCTGCATCTGGGGTTGTCGCTGGAACAGCTTGGCGAAAAGGAGGCCTCCTGCTCCACGCTCAAAGCGGTCGCCAAACAGTTTCCCGATGTGTCCGGAAAGGTCAGACAGGACACCGCGGCCGCGATCAAGCGCGGGCGCTGTTGAGGCGGTGGACCGCGGGGCGTATATCCATTCCATGGATACATCCCCAGTTTCGGATGCCGAGTGCGAGGCGCTGTTCGCGTGTCTCGAGGGCGCGGCCCATGCGGGCCTTGCGGTTTCGGGCGGGGCGGATTCGGTTGCGCTTATGGAACTGGCGAGCCGCTGGCGCGCCCAATCCGGCGCGGAGGTCCCCCGCCTGAGCGTTCTGAGCGTCGATCACGGATTGCGCGAAGGGTCGGACAAGGAGGCGGCGTGGGTGGCTGAAAGGGCGGGCGCGCTCGGGCTTGCCAGTGTTATTCTGCGCTGGGAGCCGGGCCCCAAAAAAAACCGCATTCAGGCCGATGCCCGTCAGGCGCGTTATGATCTGATGGCGGATTATGCGTACGCACATGGGCTCGATGCGCTTGTCACCGCGCATCATCTCGACGATCAGGCCGAAACATTGCTGATGCGCCTTGGCCGGGGCAGCGGCCTCGACGGGCTGACGGCCATCCCCGAAAAGGGGTGTTGGGCCGGTCTGCCCGTGTTGCGCCCGTTTCTCGACGTGCCCAAAGCGCGGCTCAAAGCGACGCTGGACGCGCTGGGGAAGGAATGGCTCGAAGATCCGAGCAACGAGGATGCCCGTTTTGAGCGGGTGCGCCTGCGCCGCGTCCTGGAAGAGCTTGAGACGCTGGGGCTGGGAGCACCCGAACTGGCGCGCAGCGCCAGACGCCTGCGCCGCGCCCGCAACGCGCTGGACCGGATCACCGGTGAATTCCTGCGCGATCATGGCCAGTATGACCCCGCCGGCTTTTGCCGGATCGAGACTCGAGCGCTGCGTGACGCGCCGGAGGAAATTGGCTTGCGGGCCATGGCGCGGATGATTTCAGCTGTTGGCGGACGCAATTCGATGCCCCAGCTCGGCAAGCTGGAGGACTTATTTAAGGCATTGAATTCAAACACCGAAACTTCCCTTACGCTGGGTGGATGCCAGATGATTCCGGGTAAGGAAGAAATTCTGGTCCTGCGCGAACCGGGGCGCTCCGGGCTTGGCGATATCACGCTAAACCCCGGAGAATGCCGATTATGGGACAACCGCTACCGCGTGCGCCTTGCGCGGGATTCCGGCGCGCCGGTACAGGTCCGGGCACTGGGCCAACGGGGCTATGGCGAATTGCGCGCCCGGCTCGGGCAGGCGGTAAGCCTGCCCGAACGCGCCGCCGACGGCCTGGTCTCCTTCTGGCGCGAGGGCAGCCTTGTCGCGGTGCCGCCGCTCGGGTTTCACCGGGGCTCGGGCGCCAGCGCCGATCTTGTTAATCCGGACTTGCTATAAGGGGCGTGTTAAGCCCAATTTGGCGGTTGGCTCGCGCGGCGGCGCTTTTCGCGCTAAAACCGGGGCGGACAGGCGCAAATCGGGTGGCCGATGCGGCAAAAAGATCACGGGTTTGCAACTTGGCAAATGGGCCGCGGATACTTATGTTCCTGAAGCAGGGGAGTAGGACCAGCAGGCCTGATCAGCGCCGCAATTCTCCGATAGCTTGAAGTTGGGCGCGCCGGCATGGCCGGTGACCCCGCAATGAGGCTCACTTTATGAATTCGAATTTCCGGAATTTCGCCATCTGGGTGATCATCGCATTATTGCTGATCGCGCTGTTCAATCTGTTCCAGAACCCGGCGCAGCGCACACGCACGAATGAAATAAGTTTCTCGCAACTGTTGAGCGAAGTGGACAATGGCAAGATCGGCGAGGTCACCATCGCCGGGTCCCAGATTACCGGCCAGTTTACCGACGGCCGGGCCTTCCAGACCTATGCGCCGGACGATCCCACGCTCGTGAAGCGGCTCTATGACAAGAACGTCAAGATTTCCGCCAAGCCGTCCGATGAGGATGTGCCCTCGCTGATGGGCGTGCTGGTGTCCTGGTTCCCGATGCTGCTGTTGATCGCGGTGTGGATTTTCTTCATGCGCCAGATGCAGTCCGGCGGCGGGCGCGCCATGGGCTTTGGCAAATCCAAGGCCAGACTTCTGACCGAGCGTCAGGGGCGGGTGACATTCGACGATGTGGCCGGCGTCGACGAGGCCAAGGAAGATTTGCAGGAGATCGTCGAATTTCTGCAGGACCCGCAGAAATTCCAGAAACTGGGCGGACGCATCCCGCGCGGCGCGTTGCTTGTCGGGCCTCCGGGTACGGGCAAGACGCTGCTGGCGCGCGCCATTGCGGGCGAAGCCAATGTGCCGTTTTTCACGATTTCCGGTTCCGATTTCGTTGAAATGTTTGTCGGCGTGGGCGCCAGCCGCGTGCGCGACATGTTCGAGCAGGCCAAGAAGAATGCGCCCTGCATTATCTTCATCGACGAAATTGACGCGGTTGGCCGCCATCGCGGCGCTGGTCTTGGCGGCGGTAACGATGAGCGCGAGCAGACGCTCAACCAGCTGCTGGTCGAGATGGACGGCTTCGAGGCCAATGAAGGCGTCATTCTGATCGCCGCGACCAACCGTCCCGACGTGCTCGATCCCGCATTGCTGCGCCCGGGTCGCTTCGACCGGCAGGTTGTCGTGCCGCGGCCCGATATCATTGGCCGCGAGAAAATTCTCAAAGTTCACGTGCGCAAGGTGCCGCTGGCGCCGGATATCGATTTGCGCGTCGTTGCGCGCGGGACACCCGGCTTTTCCGGCGCGGATCTCGCCAATCTGGTGAACGAAGCCGCGCTTCTCGCCGCGCGCCGCTCCAAGCGGCTGGTGACCCAGCAGGAATTCGAGGACGCCAAGGACAAGATCATGATGGGCGCGGAGCGCCGCTCCATGGTCATGACCGAGGAAGAAAAGAAACTCACCGCCTATCACGAAGGCGGCCACGCGCTGGTGGCGCTGCATCAGCCCGCGTCCGATCCCATTCACAAGGCCACCATCATCCCGCGCGGGCGCGCTCTTGGCATGGTGATGCGTCTGCCCGAGCGCGATCAGCTTTCGGTGACCCGGGCCAAGTTCAAGGCGGATCTGGCCGTCGCCATGGGCGGGCGCGTGGCGGAAGAGCTGATCTTCGGCTATGACATGGTGACCTCGGGCGCCTCATCCGACATCAAGATGGCAACGAGCATGGCGCGCGCCATGGTCACCCAGTATGGCATGTCCGACAAGCTGGGGCCGCTTGCCTATGGCGACAATGAGGAGGAAGTGTTCCTCGGCCATAGCATCGCGCGCACGCAGAACCTTTCGGACGAAACCCAGAAGCTCGTCGATGACGAGATTCATCGCATCGTCGATGAGGGATACCAGACGGCGGAGAAGATCTGCAAAAAATACATCAAGCAGCTTCACATTATTTCCGAAGGCCTGCTCGAATATGAGACCCTCTCCGGCGATGAGATCAAGAATCTGCTGAAGGGCAAGCCGCCAATCCGTGACCTGGACGGCGACGAAGGCGGGACGAAGGCCGCGGCCTCCGCCGTTCCGGCTACGGGCAAGGCCAAAAAGGCCAAGCCCAAAAAGGGCGGTGAACCCGACACCGGCGCCATGGAGCCGCAGCCTTCCTAGGGGTATTGGGGTATTCATGCGCCAAGGGGCGAGAAATCCGGAAGCGGCGCCAGCGCGCCGCTTCTTTTGTTTCGGGGGAGTCCATGGCGGACAAAATCTATCTTCGTCCCACCGGGTTTCTTCATGGCCGGACTGCGCGCGCTGCGGCTTGCGAGGGCCAGGCCGGGCGGATTGCAGGCGGCGGCATTGCCTTCGCTCTGGCGCAAGTCATCGAAGGCGCGCCGGGCGACTCGTCATCGGAACTTTGCTCATTTGCCGATTTAAGCGCCTCCCGAGATTCCTCGATCAGCGACTTGCTCAAGGCAATCACCGCGCCGCGCCGCGCCCTTGCGGGCCTCACCCTGGATCAGCCCCGCATCATGGGCGTCGTCAATGTGACGCCTGACAGTTTTTCCGATGGCGGGCTTTACTCCAGCGCCAATGCCGCGATTGCCCATGCCCGTCAGCTCGCGGACGAGGGCGCGGACATTCTCGATATCGGCGGGGAGTCGACCCGGCCCGGCTCCGATGCGGTTGGCGTGGAAGAAGAAGCGGCGCGCGTCCTTCCCGTGATCGAGGGGCTCAACGGGACCGGGGCCGTCATCTCGGTGGATACCCGCAAGAGCGCCATCATGAAACAGGCGGCGCTGGCCGGAGCGCATATTATAAATGATGTTTCCGCCCTGACTCATGACGGGCAAAGCCTCAAAAGCGCCGCCGCGTCCGGTTTGCCGGTGATCCTCATGCATTCGCCCGGCGATCCCGGAACAATGCAGGACAACCCGGTCTACTCCGATGTCCTGCTGGAGGTTTACGACACTCTGGCCGCGCGCATTGCCGCTTGCGAGCGGGCCGGAATAGAGCGCGCGAAAATAATCGCCGATCCGGGCATCGGTTTTGGCAAGAGGCTTGAGCATAATCTGGCGCTGCTCGCCGGATTAAGCCTGTTTCACGGACTTGGGGTCGGCCTGTTGCTGGGGGCTTCGCGCAAACGCTTTATAGGTGAACTTTCAGGCGAAAAGGATGCGCGCAAACGCGAGCCGGGTTCACTTGCGGCGGCGCTTTCGGCGCTTCGGCAGGGCGTTCAGATTATACGGGTTCACGATGTGGCGGCGGCGCGCCAGGCCTTGACCATATGGAATGCCATCCATTCGCCGGAGCAGTGAGCGCCGCCCGCGCCGGGCGCTGGCGTAATTTTTGCTTACATTATTTGAAACCATTTTCATGGATGCTGCGGGCATAATGGTCTGAACCCCGCCAAGGGGGCTGGTGCGCGGCGTCATTTTCGCTTTCGCACGATACCGACGGGAATTCGATGGCGCGTAATCTTTTTGGAACAGACGGTATTCGCGGGACGGCGAATGCGCACCCCATGACGTCTGAACTGGCGCTCAAGGTGGGCATGGCCGCGGGCACGATGTTTACCAATGGCGAGCATCGCCACCGGGTAGTGATCGGCAAGGACACGCGGCTGTCCGGTTACATGATCGAATCCGCGCTGGTGTCCGGCTTCACCGCCGTGGGCATGGATGTGTTTCAGCTTGGGCCCATGCCGACGCCAGCGGTCGCCATGCTGACGCGCTCGCTGCGGGCCGATCTCGGGGTCATGATTTCCGCCTCGCACAATCCATACGAAGATAACGGCATCAAACTGTTCGGGCCCGATGGCTACAAGCTCTCCGATGAGCGCGAAATGGAAATCGAAGCGCTGGTGGAGAAGGGGCCGCCGCTGGCCGCACCGCAGGATATTGGCCGCGCCAAGCGTATCGACAGTGCCCAGGAGCGCTATATCGAATTCGCCAAGCGCACCTTGCCGCGCAACATCCGCTTCGACGGGCTGCGCGTGGTCGTCGACTGCGCCAACGGCTCCGCCTACCAGGTGGCGCCGGCGGCCCTTTGGGAGCTCGGCGCGGAAGTGATCTCCATCGGCGTTGAGCCTAACGGTCTCAATATCAACAAGGATTGCGGGTCCACCTCCCTTGGCGAGATACGCAGGAAAGTGCGCGAGATGCGGGCTGATATCGGTATTGCGCTCGATGGCGACGCCGACCGGGTGATGATAATCGACGAAAAGGGCCGTGTCATCGATGGCGATCAGCTGATCGCGGTCATGGCCAAGTCCTGGCAGGACCGGGGCCGGCTTTCGGGCGGCGGCGTTGTCGCAACGGTGATGTCGAATCTGGGCCTGGAACGCTATCTGGAGAGCCTTGGCCTTTCGCTGGTGCGCACGCCCGTCGGCGACCGGTATGTTGTGGAACATATGCGCGAACACGGGTTCAATGTCGGCGGCGAGCAGTCGGGTCATGTCATCCTGTCGGATTTCTCGACCACTGGAGATGGTCTCGTCACCGCGCTGCAAATTCTCGGCGTTGTGACCGAAAGCGGAAAAGCCGTCAGCGAAATCTGCAACCGGTTCGAGCCGCTGCCGCAGGTTCTGAAAAATGTGCGCTACAAGCAGGGCAAGCCGCTGGACGATCTAAAGGTCATCAAGGCGATTGACGAAAGCAAGGGCAAGCTCGGCCGTGCCGGGCGTCTGGTTATCCGGCCATCGGGCACCGAACCGGTGATCCGCGTCATGGCTGAAGGCGATGACGAGCGGCTGGTCGGCAATGTCGTAAACACCATTGTCGATGCGCTGAAAGGCGCCGCCGCCTGAGCGGCTTTTTCGCGGCGCTGCCGTGGCGCGCAGGGTTAAGCATCTCTTAAATAATCTGCCTCATAGTCCCGATATGACACAATTCGGCCGGGTGCGAAGTGCCAGGAGCATTTCACCGGGCCTGGAGAAGGTGGGACAAAAATGGGACATTTCCGGTATTCTCTGGTGATTGCGGCGCTAATTGCCGCAGGATCGGCAACAAGCGTCCAGGCGCAGAAATTCCAGTACCCGCCCGCGCCGCCCGTGACCCCGGTTCCTCCCGCCGTCGCCATTCCGGAATATTCAGCATGGTATCTGCGCGGCGATATCGGCTGGTCCTTCTTTGAAGACCCGGAGATGACCCAGTCGGGGGCCGCGTATTTCGGCGAGGAAATCGACAACACTCTCAGTCTCGGCGGCGGTTTTGGATATTACTTCAGCGACACTATTCGCGGAGATGTCACGGTCGACCATCGCTTCGAGGCCGATGTCGAAGGTACAAATTCGCAAACCGGTACACGGATCGAAACGGATATGTCCAGCACCGCCGTCCTTGCCAATATGTATTTCGACATTGGTGGCCGCGACCGCATAACACCCTATTTTGGCGCCGGCATCGGCTTTGCCTATAACGACACCGGCAGCGACACCAATGTCGACCTGGCGGCGGCCGCGATGGCGGGCCTCAGTTTCTCCATTCATGATGGTTTGCTGTTGGACGCGGGTTACAGATTTCTCTATCTGGGCGATGCGGAGACCGCGCCAAGCGGCGCGGCGGCCGCCCTGTCCATTGACGAAATTTACGCCCATGAACTGCGTGTGGGCTTTCGCTACGAGTTTAACTAGTGCGTATCACCGATAAGCATGTCCCCGCGAAGGCGGGGATGGGAACCGGTTATCGGAAAAATGATACGCATAAACAAAGAACTGGATCGCGGTTTTGATTCCATCAAAACATGAAGCGATCCAGTCCCCGGTTCCGGCCAAAGGCAGGGACGCCAAAAAAAAGCTGTACACACCCCCAACTCTCAACTGCGGCGGGAGCAACCCCGCCGTTTTTTTGTGCGCACGCAACCAACGCCTAACGGGTATTAACGGACAGCCTCCGGACCAGCGGGCTGGCCAGCAGCGCGATCAGCCCGGCCGCGCCGGTGAACATGGCCACATCCCAGAACAGCGCATCGGGCGAGAGGTCCTCAAGGGAACCGGCCACCAGCCCGGCGATGAGATTGCCAAGCGCGGCGGCAATGAACCACACCCCCATCATCTGACCCACGCGCCCGCGCGGCGCCAGTTTGGTCATGGCCGAAAGCCCCACGGGGCTCAGGAACAGCTCGCCGACGGTGTGCAGAAAGTAAGTGACGACGAGCCAGGCGGGGGAGGCCGGGTTTTCGGGGCTGGTGTTGGCCGCGCCCCAGGCGATGACGAAAAATCCCGCTGAGAGCGCAATGAGACCGAGCGCGAATTTCATCGCGATCGAGGGGTCCGCATTGCGCCGCGCGGCCCAGGTCCACGCCGTGCCGAAAATTGGCGCCATAGCAATGATGAAAAGCGGATTGATGGACTGGAGCCAGCTAGCGGGCATCTCCCAGCCCAGCACGCTCCGGTCCGTCAGCGTGTAGGCGAACAGATTGAGCGAGGAGCCGGCCTGCTCAAAGCCGGACCAGAACAGGGCCGCGAGCACAAACAGCCAGACGATAACCCACAGCCGCTTTTTTTCGTCTCCAGAGAGGCCTGCCCAGAAAAAGAGATACGCGAAATAGATCGCGGCGACACCGATGACGGCGCTGCCCAGCCATGCCGCGACAGTTCCAAGAGTGATGACAAATCCGCCTGCCGCCGCGCCGCCGAGGGCGATTGTCATACCCAGAAAAATTGCAAGTATCAGCGGCAGGACAGGGGCCGGCTTCCGGCCCGCCGTCACGGGATGCGCCGGGCGCCTGCCCGCATCGCCCAGATGCCGCGCGCCTCTCTTATACTGGATGAGGCCGAGCACCATGCCGAAACCGGCCAGCGAAAAGCCCCAGTGCCAGTTGAAATTTTCCGCCAGCAGCCCGCACAGCAGCGGCCCGAACATGCCGCCCAGATTGATGCCCATGTAAAAAATGGAAAAGCCCGCATCGCGCCGCCCGCCGCCTTCAGGGTAAAGATCGCCCACCATGGCGGAAATATTCGGCTTCAGCAGGCCGGTGCCGGCGACGATGAGAGTGAGCCCGAGAACAAAGCTCGGGATTTCCGGCAGCCCCAGGAGCGGCGCGGCCATGGAGAAATGTCCCGCCGCAATAATGCACCCGCCCGCGAACACCGTATTGCGCGCGCCCCAGAACCGGTCGGCGAGCCAGCCGCCGGGCAGCGCCAGCAGATAAACAAAAGCCGTATAGATGCCGTAGATCGCGGCGGCGTCGCGCGTGCCCAGCCCGAGGCCCGGATTGGCGCCGGTGGCGGCGGCCGTCATATAGAGGATCAGCAGCGCGCGCATCCCGTAAGGAAAAGCGCTCCCACATTTCTGTGAAAAACAGCGTCGCCAGCCCGCGCGGATGCCCGAGCCAGAGAGTATCGCCGGGCTGGGAGGGGGGGCTTCTGGAATAAGTACTTTTCTTTCCGGATATCATGCGATGACTGCGATACTACACCAGATCGTTGATGGTTACGCGCAAAATGGCGGATATCCTGGCCATGATTTTAAGCCCTCCGGGTTTCTTGCCGGTCTCAATTTCCGAAAGATATCCCGCGCTGATGCCCGCCGCGTCCGCCACCGCCGCGGCGCTCATATTGCGGCGTTCGCGCCAGAATTTTACACCGCCGATTTCGGCAAGGCGCAGGACCTCTTCGCTGGTAAGCATGTCATCGGGCCGCGCTTCCATTTCCACTAGGCCGGCGCGCGCAACGGCTATGTCGCTGCGCTCCTCAAGGGCGTTGCGGGCGGCATCTTCAAGGCGCTCAAGATCGTCCTGGGGCAGGATGACAAAGGTCTTTCCGTCCAATTCGAATGTGGGGCGGGTCATGGGTCTTTCTCCCTATCGGCGGGGCCAATTGCCATAAACTTCGGCCCGGTGGCCAAGGTCGAAAATGGCAATATGCTCTCGCGTTTCGGTGAATATGACGCGGTAATCCCCAAGGGTCATGCGCTTGGCGTCATAGCCACTTAATTCGATCACATCAAAGCCCGTCCCGTCTTCCGCATAGGCCAAAATATCAGCGACGAGCGTCAGCCGCGTGGCCCGGTCAAGTCTGCTGAGAGCGGCGGCGGCGGTTGGGGTGTAGCGAATCTGCTTCAAGTCTGTATGTTAGCAAATAGCGAATATAATACAAGAACAATATTAGCATATAGCAAACTCATTCTTTCAGCTAATCAGGCCGGTACGTCCGCATATAGCGCGGCGATAAGACAAAAAACACTCCCTCATATGGCGGCCCTTCCACGAGCGGGCTGTGTCAGCCTTGTGTCACTTGATCCTGCACGTTCCTGCGCCGTTCTGCATTCTGTTGCACGAAACTGCAATATGAGTTGACTGTTTTTCCCGAAAACCCTAGTTCTTCGGGCGGGACACCCCTCCCCAACGAGGGGCAACTATCCCCCAACGAGGGGCAACTATCTGTAAGGGTAGAATAACATGATCGAAGTTTCCAAACCGGCCGCGCGGCCGGCCAATCCGCGTTTTTCTTCGGGCCCCTGTACCAAGCATCCGGGCCACTCCCTCGACAATCTCAAGAATGCCTTCCTCGGGCGCTCGCACCGTGCGCCCGGCGGCAAGGCGCGGTTGAAGCTCGCCATCGACCGCACCGCGCGGTTGCTTGGGCTTCCCGACGGCTACCGTTTAGGTATCGTTCCGGCCTCCGATACGGGGGCGATGGAAATGGCGCTGTGGTCCCTGTTGGGGGCGCGCGGCGCGCGGCGTCGATATGCTGGCGTGGGAGAGTTTCGGCAAGGGCTGGGTCGGCGATGTTGTGAACCAGCTCAAATTGCAGGACGTCCGGATTCTTGAAGCGGACTATGGCGCGCTGCCCGATCTTACCGAAGTCGATTTCACCCGCGATGTGGTGTTCACCTGGAACGGGACAACATCCGGCGTGCGCGTGCCGGACGGCGACTGGATAGCGGAAACCCGCGAGGGCCTGACGATCTGCGACGCCACATCGGCGGCGTTTTCGCAAAAGCTCGACTGGGGTAAACTCGATGTCGCGACCTTCTCCTGGCAAAAAGCGCTCGGCGGCGAGGCGGCGCACGGCATGCTGGTGCTTTCGCC
>QIGN01000149.1 GCA_003228955.1 Hyphomicrobiales bacterium | reverse complement strand
TGATCGAGCGCGTACAGCCCGGCGGCGGCGATAATGCCCGCCTGGCGCATGGCCCCGCCGATGCGCTGCTTCCAGCGCCATGCGGACTCGATGAATTCGGACGACCCGGCGAGCACCGCGCCGATGGGGCACCCAAGCCCCTTGGAGAGATCGAGCCAGACGGAATCAAACCCTTTCGAATAGTCCTTTGCCGAAACCCCCGACGCGACGACGGCGTTGAGCAGCCGCGCCCCGTCCATATGCATTTTCAGGCCATGGCGTTTCGCCACCTCGTCGACGCTACGGATGGTCTCCAGCGGCCACACCGTCCCGCCCCTCAGATTGGCGGTCTGCTCAATGGAAATGACGCGGCTGCGCGGGGCATAGCGCCTTGGGGGCCTTATGGCGGCCTCGGCCTGCTGCGCGGTGAAAATGCCGCGCTTCCCGTCTATCGGAAAGCCCCCGGCGCGCGCCAGCACGGATATGCCCCCGGCTTCGACGCCGATGATATGGGATGAACGCTCAGCAATGATATCGTCGCCCGGGCCGCAATGAACCGCGGCCGCGATCTGGTTGCACATGGTGCCCGAGGGCAGCAGGACGGCGCTCTCCATGCCGAAAAGCTCCGCCACGCGCTCCACCAGCGCCGTCACGGTGGGGTCGGTGGAATTCTGTTCATCGCCGACTTGCGCGCTTGCAATCGCTTCGCGCATTTCCGGCGTTGGCCTTGTCTGGGTATCGCTTTGCAACTCGATATGATTTTTCGGCACGGCGGGCAGCCCTCTTCAATATGTAAGTCTGAATGGCCAGATAGCATTTTGCACGCTGTGAACGAAGTGCTTTGCTCCGGCGGCCCTTGCGCTTCACGGGCGCGGCCCGTAAATCGTTAGGGGCCCCGGTCCTCTGAGGGCGAATTTGACGCGCCCGCGCGGGCAGAGAGTGTCATGAGAAACCTGGAACTGCCCGGCCGCTCCCCGGTTCATGGAACGCAAGGGATGGCCGCCACGTCGAACCCGCTCTCGACGCTGACCGCGATCGAAGTCCTTAAGTCCGGCGGCAATGCCATGGACGCGGCCATTGCGGCCTGCGCCGTGCAATGCGTGGTCGAGCCCGCATCGACCGGCATCGGCGGCGACTGTTTTTGCCTCTACGCGCCGTCGGGAAGCGACAAAATCGTGGCTTTCAATGGCTCGGGGCGCGCGCCACGGGCGGCAACGCCGGAGTGGTTCGCCGAACAGGGTATTACCGAGATCGAGCGCCAGAGCCCGCATTCGGTGACCGTTCCCAGCGCCGTCGATGGCTGGGACCGGCTGATTGGCGCGCATGGGACAAGGGAGCTGGGCGAACTTTTGCAGCCGGCCATCCGCTATGCGCGCGCGGGCTATCCGGTGGCCAGCCGTGTCAGCGTCGACATTGCCAGCCAGACCGGCATCATCCGCGACGATGAAAATCTCTCAAGCGTGTTCCTGAATGGTGGAAAGACCCCCGCCGTTGGCACCCTGCACCGGCAGCCCGAACTGGCGAACACGCTTGACGCCATTGCCCGGAACGGGCGTGACGCCTTTTACACCGGCGAGATCGCCGAGAACATTGTCGATTATCTGCGCTCGAAAGGCGGCCTGCATACCCTGGAGGATTTCGCCGGCGTCGAGGGCGACTTTGTGGAGCCTATCTCAACGGAGTATCGCGGCTACACCATCCACCAGTGCCCGCCCAACGGCCAGGGCGTCATCGCCCTGCTGCTGCTCAACATCATGGAAGGCGTGGAGGCGGGCGACGGTCCGCTTGGCCCCGAACGCCTGCACTTTGAGATTGAGGCGGGACGGCTTGCCTATCGCGACCGCGCGGCCTATCTGGCCGACCCGGCCCACGCGGAGGTTCCGGTTGACTGGCTGCTGTCGCGCGAACATGCGGACGATCTGCGCAGGGAAATCACCCCCGCAAAGGCCATGACTGAACTGCCGGAACTCCCCGGCCCGGAGCACAAGGACACGGTTTACATCACGGTTGTCGACAAGGACCGTAATGCGTGCAGCTTCATCAACACGCTGTATTACGGATTTGGATCGGGACTGATGGCGCCGGAGACGGGCGTCGTGCTGCACAATCGGGGAATGAGCTTCTCGCTTGATCCCGCCCATCCCAACTGCATCGCGCCCGGCAAACGACCGTTGCACACGATCATTCCGGGCATGGTTACGAAGGGCGGCAAGACGCTCATGTCCTATGGGGTCATGGGCGGCGAGTATCAGGCCTACGGGCATATGCAGTTTCTGACCCGCATGTTCGATTTCGGACTGGACATTCAGGAAGCACAGGACTTGCCGAGGGTCTTCCCCGACCCGCGCAGCGGCGAGGTGCAGGCCGAGAGCGGGCTTGCGGAGAAAGTCGCAAAAGCCCTGCGCGCGAAGGGCCATACGCTCATCGCCCCTGAAAAACCCATCGGCGGCTCCCAGGCCATCTGGATTGACTGGGACGAGGGCGTTCTGACCGGCGGCTCCGACCCGCGAAAGGACGGCTGCGCGCTTGGTTATTAGGGAGTTTGTCTGAGTTACCCGGACATCCCCGGCAGCACCTGAAGCTCGATCCAGTTGCGCACTTCCACCTGCCGGATGTCTTCATTCATGACATCCTCGTCGATGCCGAGCCGCCAGGAGATATCCTTGCGCGCGGGGTCCTGATGCAGCGCTTCGAGTTCATTGACGAACAAATCGGCCGCATCCACGTCCTTGAAAAAGCCCATTCCCGTTAATTTCTTGCGCCGGCAATAGATCAGCCGCGCCATCTCGTGGAGATCGTATTCCGGGTGATATTGCAGCCCCCAGAAGGTCCCGCCCTCATGGGTGACCGAAACCGACTGCACATGAGTGAAATCGTTCGAGGCCAGAATTTGTCCGCCGGGCGGCATATGGGTGATTTCATCGTCATGGCTGATCCAGGCATCGAACACGGCCTTCTTGCTCCGGTAGAGCGGGTGGCCCCGGCCATCGCGGGTGAGGGCGATCTTGCGGGCGAGAAACATCTCGCGGCCCTTGGGATTGCGGGCGCACGCACCCCCGGCCGCGACAACGGCAATCTGCGCCGCCCAGCATGACCCGAAGCTCGGCACCTTCTCCTCGAAGGCGGCGCGGGCAAACTCGATCTGCGGCGTCACCGCCGGGCCCGGTTCGAAAACGGTGAGGCTCGACCCGGTCCAGGCTATGCCGTCATATTGGGAAATGTCCGCGCCCCCGGGCAGGGAAGCGCCCGGGTCGGCCGGGTAAACAATGTCCACACCGGCCTTGCCGCCGGGAGTGCATTTGCGCAGCATGGCGGCGTAAATCTCGCCCGCGGTTGTCGCGCCGCCGCACCGCAGATCCTCGCGGCCCGCTTTCGAATAGCCGTCCAGCACGAGATATTTCGGCTCGGCGCTCATGACCTTGCTTCCACCTCTTGCGCCAGTTTCGCGATAACTCCGGGCAAGTCCCTGTGGCTCTCGCAAATGGCGTCCGCGCTCGTCATGTCCTTGTCGTCGGGCCGCGTGGCGGTGAACAGCACCGCCTTCGCGCCAACGGCATGGGGTCCCTTCACATCATTCTGGTCCCGGTCGCCCACGTGAATGATTTCGTGGCGCTCGACGCCAAGCCGTTGCGCGACTGTATCGAACATCGAGGCATGAGGCTTGGAATGGCCGACCTCGTCGGAAAAAGCGAAAGCACTGAAATATTGCTTCAGCCCGTGGCCTTCA
The DNA here is from genome assembly GCA_003228955.1 of Hyphomicrobiales bacterium. GTDB lineage: Bacteria > Pseudomonadota > Alphaproteobacteria > Rhizobiales > Methyloligellaceae > UBA2767. The sequence continues at coordinate 20,921 of QIGN01000149.1, read as the reverse complement.
AGTATCTGCCGCAGGCCTGAACCCGGTGTCATGACGGCGTCGGAACACACGCAAAGCTTGAAATCCTTCGACAGCGCCCTGAGCGAGGCCGCGACATCCTCTATCGGGTTGGGCGGAATATCGATTTCCATCTGGGCCGTATCGGCGACAAGCCGCGCAAACGCCTCTTCGGAAAGTGCGCGCCCGAGGCCGTCAAGCACGACGCCAAGGCGCTGTTCCAGCGTCCAGTTGATATGGTTCTGCTTCCAGACGAGATTGAAGCCCGCGTCGGCGGTGTCATAGGCCAGCGCCACCTTGTCCGTTTCGATCGGCGCATTCTCGTTCAGCGCGGCCCACATCAGGTGACGGCGCTCATCATATTTGGAGCGCAGGCCCCGTTCCGCACGGATCACCTCATCGGAATCGTCGACCACGAGCGTGTCCCACAAATCAAAACTGACCGCCTTTATTGTCATGCTGGCATTACTCCGAAATTCCCTTGGGCCATATCGCATTTACACATTGCTAAGGCTAGATGTCCCCGGCTTATAGGTAGATAAAATTTGCCCTATACCTCCCATCCTTCCTTAAGGCCCATTTCGTATAACGGGTGCTCAATTCAATTCACGGGGATCAGAAACATGCGCCCAAGTAGCATAGTCATGCTTGTCGTTGCCCTGGCCCTGGGTGTTTCCGCGGCTCTGCTGTCCAAAATCTGGCTGCAGGCGCAGGTGCCCCGGCAGCAGACCGCCGTCGCCGCGCCCAAGGTGGATATGGGCACGATTGTGATTGCGGCGAAATCGCTGCGCTTCGGCAACCGGCTTGCCCCGCGCTCCCTGCGCGAGGTCGAGTGGCCGGACAAGGCCATCCCCGAAGGGGCGTTCAGGAAAATCGCCGACGTCGTGAACGGAAAGGACCGCCGTGTGGTGCTCTCCGCGATCGAGGAAAACGAACCGGTGCTGGGCTGGAAAATAACCGGACCGGGACAGCGCGCCTCGCTGAGCGCGCTCATTGGCGATGGCAAGAAGGCCGTGACGATCCGCGTCAATGACGTCCTCGGCGTGGCCGGTTTCGTGCTGCCGGGAGAACGGGTGGACATTCTTCTGACCCGCACCGAAATCCAGGAAGTCGGCGATGAGGCGCCCATTCAGAAAAATACGTTTACCGATGTTCTGCTGCGCAATGTGCGCGTCCTGGCGGTCGACCAGCTCGCCGATGACCGGACCGAGGAACCCGCACCCGCAAAGGCGATTACCATTGAGGTGGGCACCCGGCAGGCCCAGAAGCTTGTGCTCGCGGCAAGCGTGGGACAACTGGCTCTGGCGCTGCGCAGCGCCGGCTCAACCGACACCGACGCCTTGACCCGTATCGCGCTTGGCGACCTGAACACGGTGTCCGGTCCCAAGGAGGCTTCAGGATCGTCGGCGATGGTCTCCGTCACCCGCGCGCTTGTGCGCAGCGACTACTCCGTTCCGCGCGAGGGTCAAGATTCAGGTAACCAATCCGCCAAAGGAACGGGTAACTAACCCGCCAAAGGAATGGGTAACTAACACAGTGAAAAGAAGCACATTTTTTGCCCTTACCCCTTTTCCTGTACCTTTTTTGTTAGAACTCTTGTGCCATCCTCGCGCTCAAGTCCGAACCAAGAACAATAAAATTCGGGCATGGCAGGGGGATAATATAATGGGCAACCATTCACGACATATATGCGAGCGCCACCGCTGGGTAAGGGGCGCATTCGGTCATTGGGCCGACGCATGGCCTTTCAGGTGTTTTCGCGGCGCGAGGGAGCCCCGCGCGGGCAGCCCGCACTTCGCCCTGTTTGTTCTTGCGACCCTGATGAGCGCGCTTCTTCTGGGTGCCGTCGGCACGGTGGCGGAAGCCGGCGTGGCAAAAATCAAGTTCGACAACGGGTCCAAGGTGCAGCGTATGCGCATCCCCGTCGACAAGTCGGATACCATCCGTCTTGAGCGCCCGTTCACAGAGGCGCTTGTAGGCGATTCAGAAATTGCCGACGTCATCCCGCTGACCAACCAGTCGCTTTATGTGGTGGGGAAAAAGGTCGGAGCGACGCGCCTGACCATTCTCGATGAGGCAAAAAATGTTCTCGGCATCATCGAGATCGACATTTCATACGATGTCGCCGGCATCAAGGCGCAGATCGTTGAAGCCCTGCCCAGGGCGCGCGTCAAGGTGCGCTCGATGAACGGCCGTATCGTGCTGAGCGGCCTTGTGCCCGACGCGCCGACACTGGAGCGCGCGGTTTCGATTGCGGAACAGTTCGCGCCCGAAGCGGTTGTAAATTCGATAAGTGTGAGCAGCTCGCAGCAGGTGATGCTGGAAGTCCGCTTCATCGAAACCACGCGCAACGCCGCGCGCGACCTCGGCATCAACTTCAATGCGCTCTCTTCAAACGGCAGACTTTCAGCCCAGACAAATTTTCCCAACCCGCTCGGGCTCGGCGCGTTTCCGGCCAACCGCGTACCCTTCGGCACGATGGTTGCGCGGCTGCTGGGCAATGGCGCGTCCGTTGATATGATCGTTCAGGCACTTGAGGAGCGGGGCCTTGCGCGCCGCCTCGCGGAGCCGAATCTGATTGCGCTTTCCGGCGACACGGCGAGCTTCCTCGCCGGCGGCGAGTTTCCCTTCCCCGTCGGGCGCGACAATGACCAGATCACCATCGAGTTCAAGAAATTCGGTGTCGGGCTGGCCTTTACGCCCACCGTACTGGCCAATGGTCTCATCAATCTGAAGATCGAGCCCGAAGTGAGCGAAATCGACCCGAACAATACGCTTCGGGTCAACGACACGGAAATTCCGAGCCTGATCACGCGCCGCACCAAGACCACGGTCGAGCTTCGCGACGGGCAGAGCTTTGCGATTGCCGGATTGCTTCAGTCCACCAACACCAAGGGCATACGCCAGCTTCCGTGGATCGGCCGGGTGCCGGTTCTGGGCGCATTGATGCGCAGCGCTTCATACGAGAAGAACGAAACCGAGCTGGTGATCATCGTCACGCCGCGCCTCGTGAGGCCCGCCGTGCCTGGAGAAAAACTTCTGACGCCGTTCGACAAGTCGGTCGCCAGCAACGATGTCGACTTTTTCCTGCGCGGCAAGATGGAGGGCTGGAAGACTTCGGTGCGACGCGAGAAACGCCGCCGTGCCGATAAGGCCTTTCGCGGCCACATGCTGGATGTTGCCGGCGCCGGCGGCGCGGCAAACTTCGAGGGGGGATGGAAATGATCCGCAGAAACACACACTACACCAGGGTGGAACTGGTGATGGCCGCCGCGATCATGCTCACCATGGTCACGATCGGCGGCTGCGCGGAGCGCAAATATGGCCGCTACCTCGATGCCCGTGACACGATCTCGCTGGGGGCCGGCGACGCGGTCGCCTACAACAAGGCGGTTCAGACCATTGATCCCTGGCCGGTTTATGCCCGTAAAAAACACCAGAAGACCGATGGCAAACGTATGAATCTGGGCATGAAGCGCTACCAGGAGAACAAGAGTATTGAACCTGCCGGCATGTCCACGAACAATGAGTTCGACACACCCGAAACCCCGCCCCCTGGCGATCCAGGCGGCAGCCCGGCTCAATAGAACGCAACTGGACCTCCGGCAATGCTGAAAAAATTTACCAACGAAGCGGATGACCTGGACCGCATCCAGCTGGTGACGCCGGACGCCGCGCTGGCGCAGCAGCTTCAGCAATTGCTTTCACGCACGCAGCGCTATTCCCTTGAGGTAATTGCGGGGGGGATCGCGGACGCCGAGCGCAACGGTCTTGGCAACGCGCACCCGGCGCTGCTGCTTGTGGACCTCGATCCGCAGGCCCGCGAGGACATGGGCGCGCTTGAGAAGGTGATGCGGCAAAGAGCGCAGGGTCTGCCCATCATCGTGTTGTCACAAGCCCTTTCGGAAGCCTCGGCGCGGGAATTCATGCGCCTGAGAGTTTCCGACTGGTGCCCGAAGGAGAAGGTGGAAGCCGACCTGCTGAACGCGTGCAACCGCGCGCTGCATTCAAGTCACGAGCAGAGCCGCGCGGGCGAAGCCAAATGTTACGCCTTCGTGCCCGCATCGGGCGGCGTCGGCAACACCACACTCGCGATCCAGAGCGCCTTTCTTCTGGCCCGCGAAAACAGGAATTTTCAATCCACCTGCCTGATTGCACTGGACTTCCAGAACGGCTCAATCGCGGACTATCTCGATCTTGCGCCGAACTTGCAGCTCGATGAAATCGCCGCCGCGCCCGAGCGCCTCGACGAACAGCTGATGGAAGTCATGCTGTCGCGTCACGAGACCGGCATAGCCGCGCTGACGGCGGAGAACTCCCTGCGTGACCTCGACAGTGTTTCGCCCGATCTGATCACCCGGATGCTGGATATGGCGTCCGCCAAATTCGACCATGTAATCCTCGATATGCCGCGCATGTGGATGCCCTGGTCGGGCGATGTGCTGGCCGGGTGCGACAAGGTCTTCGTCGTGACCGAAATGACCGTTCCGGGTCTGCGCCAGGCCGGCCGGCTGATAGGCGCCATTACAGACAAATGCGATGAAGAGTTCGAAATGTCGGTTCTGGTCAACCGTTGCCGCCAGCGCCTTATCGGCGGCGGCATCAATTCGCTGCGCCGCTCCGACGCGCAGGATATGCTGGGCGCGCGGCTCGGCGGCTTCGTCCATGAGGACTACCGGCTGGTGCGCGAGGCGATCGACCGCGGCGTGCCGCTTTACGAGATCGACAAGCGCAACAAGATCGACAAGGACCTGAGCGCGGTTCTGTTCCCCAAGTCCGGGAAATAGGGCTTGCCCCCCGCGCATTGGACCGCGCGCACTCAATTCACTATCAATAGGCCGGACTGGACATTGGTATCCGGCCATGGAGTGAATGGATGAGCCCGGGACTTCACAAGCGTGACTATGAGCCGGAGGCTGGCGGCACCCTTGAGGGCGTGCGCATCCTCGATCTGTCGCGGCTGTTCGCCGGCAATGTTCTCAGCCAGCTTCTTGGCGATTTCGGCGCCGAAGTCATCAAGGTCGAGCCGCCCGCCGGCGACACCCTGCGCGCCTGGACCACCAAGGATATCGAGACTCACTGGAAGATTTATTCGCGCAACAAAAAGAGCCTGTGCCTCGATCTCTACAAATCCGAGGCCCGCGATCTGGTGCGCTCCCTCGCCGCGAACGCGTCCGTTTTCATCGAGAGCTTCCGCCCCGGTGTGCTGGAAAAAATGGGTCTGGCGCCGGAGGCGCTTTTTGAAATCAACCCGAAGCTGGTCGTCATCCGCATTTCCGGCTGGGGTCAGGACGGACCCTATAATCAGCGCCCCGGTTTCGGCACTCTGATTGAGGGCATGTCGGGATTTGCCGCGATCAACGGGTTTGCCGACCGCGAGCCCGTTCTGCCGCCCTTCTATCTCGCCGACGGGGTGGCGGGACTTTATGGCGCGTCGGCGGCCATGATCGCCCTGCGTGAGGTTGAGGTGAATGGCGGCAAGGGGCAAATTATCGATCTGCCGCTGCTCGACCCGCTGTTCGCGATCCTCACCCCCCAGGCGGCGAATTTCCGCCTCACCGGCAAGCCCAAGGAGCGTACCGGAAGCCGCTCCACCAACTCCGCGCCGCGCAATGTGTATCAGTGCAGGGACGGGCTTTATGTCGGCCTGTCGGCGTCGGTCCAGTCGATGGTCGATCGCCTGTTCCGCGCCCTCGGGAAACCTGAACTGATTGACGATGCGCGCTTCGCCACCAATGCCGCGCGCGTCAAGAACGCCGCCCAGCTCGACGCCATTATCGGCGCCTTCGTGGCGGAGCGCAGCCAGAGCGAAAATGTGGCGTTTTTTGAAGCCAAGCAGGTCACCATCGGGCCGATCTACGATGTCAGCCAGATTCTGGAAGACCCGCATATCATCGCCCGTGAAATCCTCGCCGACTATCCCGACGCGCATATGGGGCAACTGCCCATGCATGGCGTCGTACCGCGCATGACGGAAACGCCCGGCTCCATCCGCACCCCCGCCCCCGCGCTCGGCGAGCATAATCGTGAAGTGCTGGCCGCAATCGGCATTTCCGATGAAGATTATGACCGGCTGATTGCCGATGGCGTCGTGAGCAAGGGCGGTTAATCCCTGCCAATCGTTAAAATTTGAGGCATTGGATTCGCTGAATATTCGCGTCTTTCCGTTATCCTTGTCCTTGAAATCTGCCATCCGGGCCGCGTCCGGCATGGGCAAATCCGGGGGCGATGACTCTTATGGCGGGACGGTTTTCAGTAAAACGCAGCAAGGACAATACCGCGGCGCCGGTTGCGGAGCCCGACCAGCGCCTGCTCGCGGCCATCGCCCGGCTCGATGAGGTTTCTCCGGCGGAGCCGCCCGAACCCGCGCAATCGCCAGATGCCCCGGAACCCGATGAACCCGCCGCATCGGGCGAGGCCAAGCTGCGCGACCCGAAATTCCTCGACGCCAAGGTGCGGCTGCACAGGAAACTCATCGACGAAATCAATCTCTCGGCCATCGACAAGCTGCCCGAGGAGGACCTGCGCAAGCAGGTGGCGGAGCTGGCGAGCGAATATGTGCTGGCCGAACGCCTGCCGCTCAACGCCCAGGAACTTGAGGAGTTTTCGGGCGAACTGTTCGACGAGATGACGGGCCTTGGACCCATAGAGCCGCTGCTCAAGGACCCGACCATCGCCGATATTCTCATCAACACCCACGAACAGGTTTACGTGGAGCGTTTCGGCCAGCTTGAGTTGACCCCGGTGCGCTTCAAGGACGAGCCGCATCTGCTGCGTATTCTCAACAAGATTGTCGCCAATGTCGGGCGCCGGGTCGATGAAAGCCAGCCCATGGTGGACGCGCGCCTGGAAGACGGCAGCCGCGTCAACGCCATCATCCGGCCGCTCACCGTCGACGGGCCGCTCATCTCGATCCGGAAATTTTCCAAAAAACCGTTCAGCATGGAAAAGCTCGTCGAAATGGGCTCCTGCCGCCCGCAGATCTGCGAGCTGCTCTCCGCCGCGGTCGAGGCGCGCATGTCGCTGATCGTTTCGGGCGGAACCGGCTCGGGCAAGACCACCATGCTCAATGCGCTCTCGACCAGCATCTCCCATAAGGAACGCCTCATCACCATCGAGGACGCGGCCGAGTTGCAGCTCCAGCAGCCGCATATCGGCCGGCTGGAGACCCGCCCGCCCAACATCGAGGGCAATGGCGAGGTCAAACAGCGCGATCTGGTCAAGAACGCCCTGCGTATGCGCCCGGACCGCATCATCCTCGGCGAGGTGCGCGGCGAGGAAGCCTTCGACATGCTCCAGGCCATGAACACGGGCCATGAGGGCTCGATGGCGACCATTCACGCCAACACGCCGCGCGACGCTATCACCCGGCTGGAAAACATGGTCGGCATGGCCGGCACCAATATGAGCGAGGGCAGTGTGCGCTCGCAGATCGCCTCGGCGGTGCGCATCGTCGTGCAGCTTTCGCGTCTCAGCGACGGCAGGCGCTGTCTTACAAGCGTCTCGGAAATTACCGGCATGGAAGGCGAGGTCATCCAGATGCAGGAGATTTTCAAATTCGTACGGCTCGGCACCGGCAGCGACGGCAAAATCGAGGGTGAGTTCCGCGCCACCGGGGTGCGCCCGAAATTCCTCGATGAGATCAAGTCTCACGGCATCGAAATTCCGAGCGAATATTTCGACCCGAAGGATGCGCTGTAATGTCGCCCGATATGGTCCAGAACGCGATTCTCCTGCTGTTCGGCGTTGCCGTGTTCCTGTGCGTGGAAGCGGTTTATCTGGCGATCTCGAAGCGCACCTCCTATATGCGCAAGGTCAATACGCGGCTCAAACTTCAGAGCAAGGCCGGCGACCAGCATGAAGTGCTGGTGCAGCTGCGCCGCGCGCGCGGACTGTCGGAAGAAGGGCGCTACCGCCTGCCGCTGATCTGGTTCAACCGGCTGGTCCTTCAGTCCGGCGTGGGCCTTGGCATCTGGCGGCTGGGCGGACTGATGGCGCTCGCTTCGGTGGCGGGGAGCGTGGCCACGCTCATTGCCGGGTATGGCCTGCCCCTGTCGGTGCTGGCGGCGCTGGTCTGCGGGATCGGACTGCCCCTGCTGGTGTTGCGCGTGCTGCGCCAGAAACGGCGCGCCAAATTCGAGGAACAGCTTCCCGAAGCGGTCGATGTCATGGTGCGTTCGTTAAAGGCAGGCCACCCCCTGCCCGTCGCCGTTTCCATGGTCGCGCGCGAAATGGAAGACCCCATCGGCACCGAGTTCGGTCTGGCGGCGGATGAGCTGACCTACGGTCTCGATCTCGACAACGCCATGAACCAGATGAGCGTGCGCGTCGGCCAGGACGATTTCGCGCTTGTGGTCGTGGCGATCTGCATTCAGGCGAAGACGGGCGGCAATCTGGCCGAGCTTCTGGGCAACCTGTCCAAAGTGCTGCGCGCGCGTTTCAAGATGCGCCGCCGGGTGAAAGCGGTCTCGGCCGAAGGGCGGATGTCGGCCATCGGGCTCTCCGCCCTGCCGATTGCCGTCTTTGCCGCGCTGCTTGTTCTGGCGCCGGATTTCTACGGCGAAATCTGGGATGAGCCACTGGTTCTCAAAGGGCTGGCCGGCGCGGGCGCGGCGATGATCGCCGGCAATATCATCATGTACCGCATGGTCAATTTCAAGCTGTAGCGGGGTGTCATGATCATAGAATTTATCAACGCCAATCAGACGGCCATCCTGCTGGGCGTCTCGGTATGCATATTTCTGATCGTGTCCGGCGGCGCCTACGCCCTCGCCAACACCTGGCGCAAGCGCGACGGCATCCGGCGGCGTGCCATGAAACCCGTTACGGCGCCCGGCGATGCGGTTCACGACCGCCGCGCGCTGCGGCATCGCAAAATGGCCGGCGCCAGCAAGCTCCTCTCAACCGTGGCCACCCATTTCGTACCGGTGAACGAAGCGTCGGTTTCGATGGTGCGCAAGAATCTCAACGCGGCGGGTTACTTCAACCCGAGCGCCATGGCCTGGTATTATTTTATCCGCGTGGCGCTGGCGATTCTCCTGCCTGCATCGGTCATGATCGCCGACCGGATATTCGTCTTCGATCTGGATACCTCGCGGTTTCTGACCTATCTGATCGGCGCGACCGTGGCCGGGCTGATGGCGCCGAGCCTCTACATTTCGAAGCGCGTCAAGGCGCTCCAGCAGCAATGCCGCGACGGCTTTCCCGATTTCATGGATCTGATGGTGGTGTGCGCGGAAGCGGGCATCAGCGTCGATCAGGCCATCGGCCGGGTCGGGCGCGAGCTGACCCAGACCTACCCCTATCTCGGCATCTGCCTGCATCTGGCGACGCTGGAGCTGCGCGCCGGGCGCCCGCTCACGGACGCCTTCAACACGCTGGCGCAGCGCATGGGCATTGAAGAAGCGCACGCTCTCGGCTCCCTGCTCCAGCAGTCCGAAGAACTCGGCACCAGCCTGTCCGATGCCTTGCGCGTCTATTCGGACGAAATGCGCGACAAGCGCATGTCCCGCGCGGAAGAAAAAGCCGCCGCCCTGCCCGCCAAAATGTCCGTGCCGCTGACGGCGTTTGTGTTTCCGGTTATTCTGGTGGTGATTTTGCTGCCCGTTTATGTGCGGGTTTCGTTGATGTAGGGGGGGGGATTGCCGGGCTGGGGCGCGCGTAGACGAACATGGGCTGGGCCGTCGCGCGGAGTGTTCGTTTTGCTTCTGACAGCGGTCGTTCGTGGGCAGGTTGGCAACCGGCAGTTTGGTGCCAACAAGGGACATTGGGCACTCCAACCGGCTTTGCATTGCCAAACAGAAAATTTACAATTGGCAAGCGATGAAGCAAGCCAGCCAGCCTGGTGACTGACCTAACTAACGCGATTTCCCTCCGGTCTGGCTGTTCTCGCCACCAGGCTTCGGGGGCGGCGGTTCCGGGTCTGTATTTAAGCGAATGCCGATCAGGACAACGACTGCCATGAATCCGGCCACGACTAGCTTCCATGCGTCCCGGCGCTGCCTGAGGCCAGGCCAACCGATGGGTTTGATGAGCTGGATGCAAGCCACCGCCGCGAAAAAGACCATGACGAATTTGGCCACACCGTGCTCCTGATACCTTTCAGTCGGGAAAGGCTCTAACCGACATTTCCCGGATAAACTTCAAATCCACGGCGATAGTACCCAAATCCCACCGCCCATTGGAATAATTCTCCCTCCGCAGCCGTCTGATAGCCCGTTATTGGTGAGTTGGCCGTGTCCGGACGTTCGATTGGCGATGTTCTTGAAAATCGGCCGCTGAGCTATCGGTTGCCTTGCAACTTGTCGAACGCCCGGCGGAAAGCTCGGCCGGCGGCATATGCGCGGTCATTTTCCTTGGCGATCTGCTTGGCTTCCTCAAAAACGACGCGCGCGCCTTTGACCACCTTCTCCCTTGCCTCGGGATCGGACGCGGCTTTTTGTGCAACGTAGCGGGCGATTTTGCGCAGCAGCACTGACATCGCGGCACAGTAACCATTTCGAGCGATTTCCACCAGACAGGAATTTAGCGGCGACGGGCGCCGGTTGAGAGGTGTGCAGGCTACCAAAAGCATTGGCCGGATCGGGCCGGAGAGCCTCGATTTGCGGTATATGGCCAATGTCCGCTTCTCTAATCGGGCATTGTTGTCAAGCTCCGTGTTTCCGTCATTCGTTGTCATCACCGCGTGGGTCACGCTTCTCTACGTGGTCGGCCTTGCGATGGCTGCCACAAGCGTTGGTCGGATCAGATTGGAGAGCCTCGCTTTGGAGCGGGTGTCTGACTTCCGCTCTGGGTCAATTTAAGCCGAAAATGACAGGCGTCCGGAGCGGCAGCACCTGAGCACATAGCAGCCGAACCCACATCCAGTACCCGTAGTGTCTTAGTTCGCCATCCCGCCGGCAATGTCCTTCAACTCCCCGGTGCGGCTGCGCGTCAGGTCGGCCAGGCACGTCGCGACCAGCATGGGTTCCATGGTCCCGCCACGGGCCTGAAACCCGTAAGATCTGCACGCCTTGTCGCGGTAGGGGATCCAGGCGCGCTGTGCCTGCCGCAGGGCCTTTTCCGCGCCCTTGAGCGCCGGTGACAGGATGGCGTCCATTGCCTTCATCTGGGCAATTACCGCCTTGTAGGTGGTGTTCAGTTCGGCGTCGGCCGCCCGGTAGTCCCGCCCCGCGCATATGGTCATTTCCAATTGCGAACTCGGTTCCTTGCAATTGGGCGCGGCCTGCGAGAGGAGCGGCGACGGGACAAGGAGCAGGATCAGAAGTACAGCGGCGCGCATTGCGTGTTCAGGCATAAACCCAGTCTCCAATGGCGTTGAGGGTGAAGCCATATTCCTCCCCCATTTCACGAAATGCGGCAAGCCTCACGTCCCGCAGAAGGTAGCCTGCACTACCTGTTCAGGCCGTGGTGGTTTGGCGTAACGGGAAAACTCCGGCCTGTCTTCAAAGGGGCTAGCCAGCACCGTCATGAGCGTGTCGAAGGGTGCGAAATCCTCCTCCGCCGTTGCCGCTTTGAGCGCTTCCTCCACAAGATGGTTGCGCGGAATGAAGGCCGGATTGACCGCGCGCATGGCGGCCTGGCGTTTTTCGTCGCCAATATTCTCCCGGGTCAGCCGTTTGCGCCACCGTAACGCCCAGTCATCGAAGGCGGCCGGGTCCTCAAACAGCTTGCGGATTTCCGTATCTGTCTCCGGGTCTTTAGCCGGTAAATCGCTCAGCCGCCGGAAGGTCAGCGTAAAATCAGCCCTGTTGTCCGCCATGCGGGTGAACAGGTCCTCGGCGAGTTCAGTGTCACCGGAGCGTTCTTGCGCCAGCCCGAGCTTGGCGCGCATCCCTTCGCCATATGCCGCGTTGTACAGGCCCGGAAAGCTGTCTATGGCGTCCTGCGCCCGCGCAACCGCCGCATCCTTGCCGTCGCCAAGCAGCGGCAGGAGTGATTGGGCAAGAACCGCGAGGTTCCATTGGGCGATACGCGGCTGGTTGCCATAGGCGTAGCGGCCCATGCGGTCGATGGAGCTGTAAACGGTTTTAGGGTCATAAAAGTCCATGAAGGCGCAGGGTCCATAGTCGATGGTCTCGCCCGCGATCAACATGTTGTCCGTGTTCATGACCCCGTGAATGAACCCCGCCAGCTGCCAGCGCGCGATCAGTTTCGCCTGCGTATCAACGACCGCGTCCAGCAAGGCCAAATAGGGCTGGTCTGACTTCGCGACTTCCGGGTAGTGCCGTTCGATGACGTGGTCAGCAAGAAGCCGCAATGCTTCCTCGTCCCCGCGCGCGGCAAAGAACTGGAACGTGCCCACGCGCACATGGCTTTGCGCGACGCGCGTCAGCACGGCGCCGGGAAGCAGTTGCTCGCGCGCCACCTCTTCGCCCGTGGTGACGGCGGCGAGCGCCCGGGTCGTGGGGATGCCCAATGCCGCCATCGCCTCGGAGACAATATATTCGCGCAGGACAGGACCGAGCGCCGCCCGGCCATCGCCCATGCGCGAAAAGGGTGTGAGGCCCGCCCCCTTGAGCTGGATGTCGCGCCGCACGCCGTCCTTGCCGATAACCTCGCCGAGGAGGATGGCCCGGCCGTCTCCAAGCCGCGGCACCCAGTTGCCGAACTGGTGCCCGGCATAGGCCATCGCGAGCGGCTCCGCGCCGCCGGGGAGGCGGTTGCCGGCGAGAATTTCCACGCCCCCGGGCGCGGACAGCGCTTCGGGATCGAGGCCCAGATGCAATGCCAGCGCCCCGTTCAGGCGGACGAGCCGGGGGGCCCGCACGGAAGAAGGGTTGAGCCTTGCGAAAAACCGGTCGGGCAGGCGCGCATAGCTGTTGTCGAACGCGAACAATACAGATGGCGTCTCGTGGACGTTCATGGGCGGGCCCGGAGCGGTCTGCTGCAATTTTGTCATTGTGCACGCCGAGAGCGCCAGCGCCACAACTGCTTCAAGAGGCCGCCGCTGGCGCAAGACCGCGTTAACCCTTCATTTAGTGTGTTAACAGCCCGCAGGTGCCCCCGGGCCCTCCTGCCCCTAGAATGGCGGATCATGCGGCAGAAGCCGTTTATCGGGGGCGGGATGTCCTACTACTTTGTCTGGCCAGCACTTGTTTTGGCGACGGCGCTCAGCGCCTGTACCGGCATACGCGGTTCGGGGAGCGACGCGGCGCTTGTCGGCGCCGAGGACCGCCGGGGCCTGTTTACCCTTGTCCCCAAATCCGAAAAACCGCTCGCCAGGGCCAAGCTGCATTTCAAGAACGAGGATTTTGGACTGGCGGAGAAATTTTTTCGCCGCTCCGTGGAGGAAAACCCCAACCTGACCGAAGGCTGGATGGGGCTGGCGGCCTCCTATGACAGGTTGCGGCGATTTGACCTCGCGGCGCGCGCCTACAAGGTTGTCCTCAAGCAGACAGGCTACACGGCGGCGCTTCATAATAATCTGGGATATCATTACTATCTGCAGGGAAACATGGCCAAGGCGCGCAAGCATTTCAATTCGGCGCTGGCGAAAGACCCCGGGAATCCCTACGTGCTGAACAATCTGGAAATGCTCGAATCGCCCAGCGCCTGACCTCCCTTCGCCATTGCGGAGCGCCAGACCGGCCCTGAATTTTAAGCAAAATTACGAAACCACCCTTGACTTTCGGTTGCCCTTCCCTTCGTTAGAGGTAAGTTGCGGCGGGGGACAGCCACTCCAGCAGGGTGCCTTTACAGGTTGCTTTGGTGTGGCTTGCAGAAGATCTCGCAAAAAAACGCGGCACGAAGTTGGCGAGTCAGGGAGGGGTTGGGTCATTGCCCAAGTTGCTTGAGATTGACGGACTGAAAACTCAGTTCTACACGTCGGCCGGCACGGTTAAGGCGGTTGACGGAATCACCTACGATGTAATGAAGGGCGAGACGGTTGCCATTGTCGGGGAATCCGGCTGCGGCAAATCGGTCAGCGCGATGTCGATATTGCGTCTGATCCCCGATCCTCCCGGCAAGATCGTGGAAGGCAGTATCCTGTTTCAGGGCCGGGATATCCTGCAGTTGTCCGAAGACGAAATGCGCGACATCCGCGGCAAGGACATCGGCATGGTGTTCCAGGAGCCGATGACGTCGCTCAACCCGGTTCTGACCATCGGGCGGCAACTGACCGAAACGCTGGAAGAACATCTGGGCACAACCGGGGAAGAATCCAATACCCGGGCCATTGAGTTGCTCGGGCTTGTCGGCATTTCCGAGCCCGACCGGCGCCTGGTCCAGTATCCGCATCACTTGAGCGGCGGCATGCGCCAGCGCGTGATGATCGCCATGGCGCTCGCCTGCGAGCCCGCCCTGATTATCGCCGATGAGCCCACGACCGCGCTCGACGTGACCATTCAGGCGCAAATTCTGGAACTGATGAAGGAACTCACGCGGCGTCTCGGCGTCGCGCTGATCGTGATAACGCACAATCTGGGCGTCGTGGCGCGCTATGCCGACCGGGTGAATGTCATGTATGCCGGCAAGATCATCGAGAGCGGGACGGCGCACGACATTTATCATACCCCGCGCCATCCCTACACGCTCGCGCTGCTGAAATCCGTACCGCGCATGGATTTGCCGCGCCAGGCGAAACTCGACCCGGTCGATGGGCAGCCGCCCGATCTGACCCGGCTCGACGAGGGTTGCGCCTTCCGCCCCCGTTGCGGCTTCGCCACCGCGAAATGCGCGCGCGCCTTCCCGCCGCTTGAGAAAGTCAAGGGCCCGCATATCGTCGCTTGCTGGGAGAGCAAGAAGGTCGCCAAGAGCGCGCGCGGGGTATCAAAACCGAAAAAAATGAGGAAGGCGTCATGAGTGCCGTGCGGACCAAAAAGCCCAAGCGCAAGGCGAGCGCGGCAAAGCGGGGAACCAGCGCAAAGAGCAAACGCATTGCGGGACGCCCTGGAGAAAAACAACCCGATCGCGAAACCCTCGTCGAGGTGCGCAACCTCAAAATGCATTTCCCCGTGACCGAAGGCGCCTTTATTCCCAAGGTCGTTGCCCATGTGAAGGCGGTCGACGGTGTCAGCTTCGACATCATGAGGGGGGAAACGCTGGGCCTGGTTGGCGAATCCGGCTGCGGCAAAACAACCACCGGGCGTTGCATCCTTCAACTGGAAAAAGCGACCGAGGGAGATATCATTTACGATGGCGTAAACCTGAACAAGCTGAATCTGAAGCAGATGCGTCCCCTGCGCCAGAGGATTCAGGTGATATTTCAGGACCCTTATTCCTCGCTGAACCCGCGCATGAAAATCGGCGAAATCATTTCCGAGCCGATGATGGTGCATAAGACCGAGCCCGACGAGGCCGCCCGCAACGCGCGCGTCAGCGAGCTGCTGTCCGTCTGCGGCCTGAACCCGAAATTCGCCGACCGCTACCCGCACGAGATGAGCGGCGGCCAGCGTCAGCGCGTCGGCATAGCCCGGGCGCTGTCGGTGAAACCGGAATTCATCATCTGCGACGAGGCGGTCTCGGCGCTGGATGTGTCGATCCAGGCGCAGGTTATCAATCTGCTCGAGGATCTGCGCGATGAGTACAACCTGACCTATCTGTTCATTGCCCATGATCTCTCGGTCGTGCGTCATCTGTGCCATCGGGTGGCGGTGATGTATCTTGGAAAAATGGTCGAGCTGGCCGACTGCGACGAATTGTACGACAACCCGGTTCATCCCTATACGCAGGCGCTTCTGAATGCCGTCCCGATCCCCGATCCGACGATTGAATCAAAGCGCAAACACCAGATCATCAAGGGTGAAATACCCAGTCCGATCAATCCGCCGAGCGGGTGCGTTTTCCATCCGCGCTGTCCAATAGCGGTTGAAGCGTGTAAAAAGAATGTGCCAGAGTTCAGAGAGATCAGACCCGGCCACTGGGCCGCCTGTTCCGAAATCTGAAATTGCCCCTTAAAAAGAAGGGTAAATGCGTTGTGAGGACACGCGAAAGTTCTCAAGTTTGTAAAGGGAGGAAACTGATGAAGTTCCCAAGTTTGAAGTTTGCCGTACCGCTGGCGGCGGGGCTTGCCCTGTCGTTCACTATGGCGGACACCGCGCAAGCGCAAAAGATCAAGAGAGGCGGGATACTCAACTTTGTCGTTGGGTCGAAGATCCCGTCCTATGACGGACATATCGAAGGCACCTTCGGTATGATCCATCCGATCCGGCCGTTCTATTCGACGCTGATCCGGGTCAATCCGGACAACCCGCAATCGCCGACAGATTTTATCTGCGATCTGTGTGAAGGCGGCGTTCCCAAAGGCGACGACGGATTCACGAAATACGTTTTCAAGATCCGCAAGAACGTCAAGTTTCATGATGGAACGCCTCTGACGGCCGACGACATCACCGCCACTTACAAGAAGATCATCTTCCCGCCCGAGGGCATTGCATCCGCCCGCAAGGCGTTCTTCAAGATGGTCGATAGCGTTGAATCGACCGGCAAATACGAGGTGACCTTCAAGCTGAAGTTCCCGTCGGGCTCGTTCATCCCGTCGGTCGCCATGCCGTTCAACTTCGTCTATTCCAAGAAGGACCTCGATGAGAAGGGCTATACCTGGCACAAGACGAATATCAACGGCACGGGCGCATTCAGATTTGTGCAGCATCAGCCCGGTTCGTTCGTCGAAGGCAAGAGATACGAAAACTACCATATCAAGGGCAAACCGTACCTGGATGGCTTTAAGGCCATCTCGGCTCCGAAAATGGCGCTGCGTCTGCAAGCCATTCGCGGCGACCGGGCGGCCATCGAGTTCCGCGGCTTCCCGCCAAAGGCTCGTGACGATCTGGTGAAGGCTCTCGGCGACAAGATCACGGTCCAGGAAAGTGACTGGAACTGTGCTCTCTATGTTACGCCGAACCAGCGCCGCAAGCCGTTCGATGACGCACGCGTCAGGAAAGCCCTGTCGCTGGCGCTCGACCGCTGGGGCGGCTCGAAATATCTCTCCAAGATCGCGATCGTGAAAACGGTCGGCGGCGTGGTTTTCCCGAACCATCCGCTCGCGGCGACCAGGGAAGAGCTGTTGAAGCTGACCGGTTACGGCACCGACGTGGCGGCCAACCGGAAGGAAGCCAAGCGCCTGCTCAAGGAAGCCGGTGCTGAAAACCTGAAGATGGTCTTCAACAACCGCGGCGTCGATCAGCCTTACAAGGTTGTCGGCACATGGCTGATTGACCAGTGGAAGCAGATCGGCGTTGAGGCCGAACAGCAAGTGAACCCGAGCCCGGTGTTCTATGCCAAGCTGCGCAAAAAATCCGATTTCGATGTATCAATCGACTTCAATTGCCAGTCTGTCGTGAACCCGATTGCCGACGTCACCAAGTTCCTTGGCAGCGCGGGCAATAACTATGGCGGCTACAAGGACGAGGTCCTGGAGAAGATCTATGACCGCCTGCTCCGTGCCGGTACGGAAAAAGAGCAGCGGGTGATCATGCGCGAATTTGAAACGCGCGCGATCAGCGATCAGGTCCATATGATCCCGACCCTGTGGTGGTACAAGATCAACCCGCATCGTTCCTATGTGAAGGGCTGGAAGATCGCACCGAGCCATTATCTGAATCAGGCTCTCGACCAGGTCTGGCTCGACAAGTAGCGGCCCTAAACGGCTGTCGAACGAGAACGCTCCCCGCTGGCCTCTGCGCCGGCGGGGAGTATCTTCAACAAACGGGCCTTTGAGCTATGTGGCAATACATACTTAAAAGATTATTTTTGATGATTCCGACGCTGCTCGGCGCGGCGATTCTGATTTTCTTTCTCCTGCGTCTTATCCCCGGCGACGTCTGCGAGATCAAACTCGCCGGCGCGGGGCTATATGTGGACCAGGAGCAAATCGACATTTGCCGGAAGGACCTTGGGCTGGATAAACCGATGCTGGTCCAGTTCTGGAATTTCTTCTTCGGATTTCTGACCTTCGATCTTGGCAAGTCCATGTGGACGGGCAAGGAAATAACCTTTGAACTCGGCCTGCGCTTCGAGCTGTCCCTGCAGGTGGCGATCATGGCGACGCTGACCGCAATTCTGATCGCCATTCCGCTTGGAACCATCTCGGCGGTCAAGCAGAACACCTGGATCGACTATTTCGTCCGCGCCTTCTCCATTGCCGGGATCGCGATCCCGTCTTTCTGGCTCGGTATCATGATTATCCTGGGGTTGCTGATATCCACACAGGCCTTGTTCGGGACGCCGTGGATGCCACCGATTGAATATGTGCCCATTTGGGAGGACCCGTTGGCGAATCTTTCCCAGCTCATCTGGCCGGCCGTGGCGACCGGCTACCGTTATAGCGCGGTGGCGACGCGAATGACGCGCTCGGCGCTGCTGGAAGTGTTGCGCGAGGATTATATCCGCACCGCGCGCGCCAAGGGCCTGATGGAGAAGCTGATCATCAACCGCCATGCCCTGAAGAATTCCATGCTTCCCGTGGTGACGGTCATCGGCATCGAATTCGCCTTCCTGATGGGAGGACTGGTGGTTACCGAGCAGGTCTTCAATCTCAATGGCCTGGGCAAATTGTTCGTTGAATCGGTGCTCAATCAGGATTTCGCGTTAACGCAGGCGCTGGTCATGGTCGTCGTTTCCGTGTTCATTTTCACCAATTTCGTGGTCGATATCCTGTATGCTTGGCTCGATCCGCGCATCAGATACGCTTGAGATACGCTTGAGGTAAACAGCTATGGTTACAACTTCGGAAATCGCTGTCGAAGCCCAGATTGAGGAGCTTGCCGACAAGCCGCCATTGATGTCCAGGATCAGGGATTTCGGGCGCAGGCAGCCGCTTGGATCGGTCGGGCTGATCATCGTGCTGGTCATGATATTTGCATCTGTCTTCGCGACGGTCCTGACACCCTATGATCCGGAGGCGAACGCCTTCGAATTTATGCTGACCCCGCCCAACTTCGATTACCTGATGGGCACGGACCAGTTTGGGCGCGATATTCTGACCAGGATCATCTATGGCGCGCGCACCGCGCTCTTTGTCGGGTTCACCGCGGCCTTCATCGGCGCCACGGTCGGGCTTGTCCTGGGTGTCGCCAGCGCTTTCTTCGGTGGCAAGTTCGATCTGATTTTTCAGCGGGTCATGGACGTTTTCATGGCCTTCCCGCTGATCATTCTGGCGCTGGCGGTGGTTTCGATTTTCGGCACCGGCGTCCAGAACGTGATTATCGCGATCACCATTCCTTTCATTCCGCGCTGCGCCCGGGTGGTTCGCTCCTCCGCGCTGGCGATCCGCGAAATCCCCTATATCGACGCGGCGCGCGCCAACGGCTTTTCAAATTCGCGCATTATCATGCGCCACATGGTGCCCAACGTCATGGCGCCGTTTCTCATCATGATCACCGCCTTTGTCGGTCAGGCGATCCTGCTGGAAGCCTCGCTCTCTTATCTGGGTCTGGGCGTGCAGGAACCGATCCCGGCCTGGGGGCTGATGCTTCAGGGCGGGGCTGAGGAATATGTTGAAAGCGCGCCCTGGGTGGCGATCTGGCCCGGCATAGCGATCTCGCTGGCCGTGTTCGGCTTCAACCTGTTCGGCGACGCCGTGCGCGATACGCTCGATCCCAAGCTGCGATCGCAGTAATTCAGGGACAAAAGAGATTGAATGTGGCCGGCATCTGAAGGGTGCCGGCCTTTTTTATTCAGCCGCCGCTTTGGAGGCGGTAGGCGTGTCGTACTTATCGCGCAGCTCATCCCACTCATCGGCGCCAAAGCGCCGGAAGGCGTCATGCGGGCTCATGTCTCCGTGCGGCGCGGGGAAGACGTTGGTTTCTTTAAGTTCGCCGAGCAGCGATTCACATAACCCCACGACGCTGCGGAACAGGAGCGTGGGAAGAATGGCGAGTGCGTAGCCCATTGCCTCCGCGTCGCCAAGCGGCACGGGCGGCGTTTTGCCCTTATGCACCACATTCAGCAGACAGGGACCCTTGACGAGCTTCGGCACCGCTTTGACTTCATCGAGCGTTTGCGGCGCCTCGACAAAGGCGATGTCGGCGCCGGCGTTAAGCGCCGCGTTGGCCCGCTTTATGGCTTCGTCGAAACCGATGACGGCACGCGAATCCGTGCGCGCGATAATCTGGAAATCGGGATCGGTGCGCG
This sequence comes from Hyphomicrobiales bacterium, assembly GCA_003228955.1. Lineage (GTDB taxonomy): Bacteria > Pseudomonadota > Alphaproteobacteria > Rhizobiales > Methyloligellaceae > UBA2767. The sequence goes on along the minus strand of QIGN01000149.1, from coordinate 848 downwards.
TGTCCACCGCGGCCCTGATCTTGGCCAGATAATCATCCAGCGGGATGATTTTCTTGTCGTCCAGATGGCCGCATTTTTTTGGGAACTCCTGATCCTCGAGATGAATGGCGGCCACTCCGGCGCGTTCGAATTCCTGCACCGTGCGAACCACATTCAGCACATTGCCATAGCCGGTGTCGGCATCGGCGATGACCGGCACGTCCACGCAGGAATTGATGCGCGCCGCGTTGCGCACCATCTCGGTGAGGGTCAGCAGCCCGAAATCCGGATAACCCAGCGTTGCCGAGGTGCCCGCGCCGGTCATGTAGACGGCCGGAAAACCTGCCGCGTTGATGAGCGTGGCGGTTATGCCGTCAAAGGCGCCCGGCGCCACCGTCATGCCATCGCCCTTGATCAGTTTCGCGAATGTCTGTTTCTTGCTCATGGCGCACCTCTTTGTTCATTCACCCGCATTCAATTTACGCCGGTTCACCCCAAGCCTCAACGCAACTTTTTCTCCAGATAGGGCACAAGCCCGCCCGCGCCCACGATTTCCAGCAGATGCGCGGGCAGGGGGTCGCAGTCATAAACTTCGTTCCGGGCCAGGTTACGGACCTTGCCTTTTTGCGGGTCGGCGTTGAGGTGCTCGCCCTGCGAAATCTTCCCCGCCTCCGCGCAGACCAGCGCCAGCAGCCCGAAATTGAGCGCATTGCGGTAGAAGATGCCGCCGAAGGATGGCGCGATGACGGCGGCCACGCCAAGATGGCACAGCGCCTGAGCCGCCTGCTCGCGCGAGGACCCGATGCCGAAATTGCGCCCGCCGACGACAAAATCTCCCGCCCGCACCTGCGCCGCGAAATCAGGGTTGA
>QIGN01000007.1 GCA_003228955.1 Hyphomicrobiales bacterium | reverse complement strand
GCGATGCCCCGCATCGCCACGGCGCACGCTCCTAGCCGAAAACCTTGGTAAACCGTCTCTATGGGTCATCATCATCGAGACTTGGTATAGGCAGGTTCGAGATGACCGGCCGCCACGCTGACGATCTGGCGGGGTCAACATCGCTTCGTCGGATGGACGGGCGAGCAAGTTTTACGGCCATCCTTTCCCTGTTCCTGCTGCTGCTGGCGTTCTTTGTTCTTCTCAGCACATTGTCGCGGTTCGAAGCGACGCGTACAGAGGCCGTGCTTGGGAGCCTCAATGCCACCTTCCGGGCCGCGGACGAGGCCGGGTTGACAAGGCGCCTGGACTCCCTGGCCGGCGCGGTTGTCGGTGCCGAGCGATTAGAGGGTATCGTTACCGATATTCTGCGCACGGAAGTTGCGCTTGATGTCTATGAGGTTGTGCGCGTGGGTAGCGAGCTGACCGCAATGCTGCTGGTGGCGGAATTGTTTGAGGGGGCAAGTGCCGAGCCGCGGCCGGGTGTCTTGGATCTGGCGATCACGCTGGCCGATGCACTGGCCGAACAGCCGGCCAACCTGCGTTACGAAGTGGACGTTTTGTTGCACGCCGCCGAGGGCGAAGAGGCGTTGGCAGTCGAGCGGGCAAACCTGTTGGCGCAGGCTTTCTTCGATGGCGGTGTGGAAGATGGGGGCCTGGCCGTCGGCCTGGGTGCCGGCGATCCGCGGAAAGTCCGACTGGTTTTTCGTGTCGTCGCCGGCGACGACAATGGTGTGAGTTTTGGCGTCGACGCCCGGGTGGGAGCGGCAAGATGAGCATCGGGCGGTCCGGCCGTGCCGCCACAATCGACGGGCGGTGGCTGATCACTTTCGCGGACTTGGCGGCGGTTATGCTGGCGTTTTTTGTGATGATGTTTTCGATGTCCGAGGTCGATACCGAAAAATGGGATGGCGCGGTGAACGCCATCAACCGGAGCTTCGATCCGGTGCTGAAAGAGGCGCCGGCCGTACGGCCGCAGGCGGAACGCAATCTGGAGGTCGTGGCGGCGGAGCCGGCGACGAACCTAGCCTACCTAGCGGGGTTGCTGGAGCGCCAAGTGCGGACACGGCCGGTTTTGGAGAGGGCAAGCATTTCATTGCTGCCGGGCCAGCTTATCATTTCTTTTCCGCGCGGGGCGCTGGTGGACAATGGTGACAAAATCACGCGGGAAGGCCGGTCGGCTCTATTCATTTTGAGCGGATTTTTTGCCGGCATAGATAACAGGGTCACGGTGATCGGTCATGCCCGGGCTCTGCCAGTGGACGGCCGATCAGCCTGGAACTATGCCCTGGGCAATGCGGTGCTGGTGAGCAAGGCGTTGGAAAAGGCGGGCTACCGGCGACCGATCGAAGCGCTGGGTTATGGCGCGGAACGTAATGATCCGGTGTTGCCGCCGGGAAGTAAAATCGACGTCGATGGACGAATCGATGTTGTCCTGGTCGAGGATAGCCCGGCGTCATGAGCAGGGCCTGCCTTGGTTTAATCGCCGCTGTCCTGGCGATGGCGATGCTCGGTGCGGCCGCGCCCGTTTGGGCGGCCGAGCAAGTCGCGATCCGCGCCTGGCCTCACCCCGGCTTCGGGCGGTTGGTCTTCGATTGGAAATCGCCGGTTGCTTATACGACAAAGATAGACGGGCGCAGTCTGTCGGTCACATTCGAGCGCGAACTGGAAACCAGTTTTGCCGAGGTGCAGGCCAATCTGGCGGATTATGTCGGCGACGCGACCGTTGCCGATGATGGCCGGACGGTGCGTTTCGCCCTGAAGGGCGACTATGAGCTGCGCGATTTCGTGGCTGATGGCTCGGTGGTGCTGGATCTGCTGGAGAGCAGTGCCGCCGCGCAATCGGGCGGTGGCATACGTGTGCCGGTCCGTGTCGGCGTGCACGAAAAATTCAGCCGCGTGGTGTTCGATTGGCCGAGCGTGGTGGATTATCAATTGGAGGATTCGGCGGAATCCGTAACGCTACGGTTCTCGCGAACCGCAACCATCGACCTTGGGGCGATTGAACGCGATCCGCCGCGCGGCATCGTCGGTGCGCGGCAAACGGGCGGCGGCGAGGGGACCGTCGTAACCCTGGAAATAGCGCCCGGCGGCCGGGTTCGGCATTTTCGAGACGGCTTCAAGGTCGTGCTGGATGTACAGTTCGGGGCGGCGCCGCAAGCCGAGGAAAAAAAAGCGGCAGAAGTGCCCGAGCCGGCCGAGGACAGACCGCCGGCACCGCCGGCGCCAAACGAAGCCGCTAAGGCGGCGATCGCCGCGCCAGACAATGAGGACAGCGTGACGGCGGCGGCGCTGCCCACGGCCATCGCCGAAACGCCGGTTGAAGTGGCCGCGGCCGAGCAACCGGCCGATGGCCTGGCACCAGCGCGCGACGACATTGCCGCGACCGGGGCGCCAACGGCCCTGACGCCGAACACACCCGATGAGCCGAGTTTGCCGGAGTCCGATCGTGGCGGTGTCACATTAGAGAGGGCGGATGTTGGCGAAGTGGTTGCCCCGGAGGCGGAGAAGCTTGAGGTGAGCTTCACCCGTGCAGGAGACGGGGGGACACTCGCATTTCCCTTCCTGCGTTATACGGGGGCGGCTGCGTTTCGGCGCGGCGGCAAGCTTTGGCTGGTCTTCGATACGCCCGCCGAGGTTGACGCCAAGGCCATTTTCGCGGCGGCGCAGGATGTTGTCCTTAGTGTCGAGGAGGTACGGGTCGAGGGGGCGCTGGTTCTGAAAATGGAAACAATACCTGGCTTCAATCCAACGCTCGATGTGGACGGCACCGAGTGGCTGGTTAACATCCGGCCAAGGACGATGGAGCCAAAGGTGGCGGTTGACGTCGCGGTGGGCAGCGATGCCGCGGGAGGCGGCTCGGTCGTGGTGCCGATACGCGCGGTGGGCGGCCAATATGCCGTGGCCGACGCGGCGGTGGGCGACGAAATCTCCGTGGTGACATCGAAAACCCCCGGTGCGGGTGTCAGCAAAGAAAGATCCTATGTGGGTTTCACGATTTTGGGGTCGGCGCAAGGGGTGGCGGTCGTGGCGCTGCGCGACGGCATCGTGGTGAGTGCTGACAAAGAAGGTGTGGCGATCGGTGCTGACGGTGGCCTGGCAGTGACGCCGGAAAAAGAGCGCGAGCAGATCAAACAGGCGGCCGGCGGTGCCGATGTGGTGCCGCGGGCGTTCGATTTCGAGGGCTGGCGCGGTGCCGAGGGCACCTTTGAGGAAAGAAAGCAGGCGCTGCAAAACCAGATCGCCGCGACAGGCGGCGATGAGCGTAACGTCGCCCGGTTGGATCTGGCAAAATTCTATTTCGGCCATGGTCTGGCCGAACGCACGCTTGGCGTGCTGGACGCGGTGACGCGGGAAAGTGCGCCACTGGGACGATCGGCTGAGTTCAAAGCCTTGCGGGGGGCCGCGGCCTACCTCATGAACCGCCCGGATTTGGCGGCCGGGGATCTCGCGGACAGAAGGCTGGACGGAGAGCCTGAAATCGGGGTTTGGCGGGCGGCGCTGGCGGCGGACCGGGGCGATTGGCTGGGGGCGGCCCGGGGTCTGCAGGACAGCGAGTTGTATGTGCAACGCTATCCCGATGATTTGCGTGCTCGTTTTAGTCTTTTGGGTGCAGACGCGGCGTTGCGTGTCGATGATTCGAATGGGGCATTGGCTTGGCTGGAGTCCCTGGAAGGTGTCGATTTGAATGGCGCCGATGCGAGCTTCCTGACAGTCCTGCGCGGCAAAATTCTGGCGGCCAACGGCCGGACCGACGAGGCGCTGGAGAAGTATGGCGCGGCGATCGCCGGGAATGATCGAAAGAGCCGGGCGCTGGCAATGTTCGAGCGCGCCAACTTGCTGATCGAAGCCGGGGACGCTGACGTGACGGAGATTTTGGCGGACCTCGACCGGCTGCGCTTCGCGTGGCGTGGCGATGATCTGGAATATAGTGTGTTGCGCAGGCTCGGCGAGCTGCAGATCGAAAACCAAGAATACCGAAACGGCCTGAAGACCTTGAAGCGTGCGGCGGCGAATTTTCCAGAGCATCCCGACGCCGAGGGGCTGACAGAACTGATGCAGACGACATTCACGGACCTCTATTTGCTTGGCGAGGCGGAGGCGATGTCGCCGGTGCGCTCGATTGCCATATTCAACGAGTTTCGCGAACTTATGCCAACCGGCAGCGAAGGCGACGAGATGATACGCCGGCTGGCCGACCGGCTGGTCTCGGTGGATTTACTGGAACAGGCGGTGGAGTTGCTGGCGCATCAGCTGGAATTCCGTGTCGAGGGTGCCGAGAAAGCAGATGTGGGTACGCGACTGGCTATTCTGCAGTTAATGGACCGGCGGCCGGAGGAAGCCTTGGAAGCGCTGCGCGACAGCGAAGTCCGGGGCATGTCGGCGGCCCTGGTCGCTGAACGCAGATTGCTGCAGGCGCGCAGCTTTGCAGAGCTCGGTCTGATCGATAAGGCACTTGAGCGGATAGGGCTGGACCGCAGTGCCGAGGCCGACCGTTTGCGCGCGGACATATTCATGCGCATACAAGATTGGCCGCGTGCGGTCGAAGTGCTAACCCGTCTTGTGGGGGCGGCGCCGGCGCCGGGCCAGATCCTCGACCCAGTCCGCGGTGTGCTCGCCCTCAATCTTGCCGTGGCGCTTAACCTTGCCAATGACAGGCCTGGGCTCGACAGTTTGCGCGCGCGTTTCAGCTCGGCGATGGATGCGACCGAGTTCGCTTACGACTTCCGCGTGATCGCCTCGGAGGACACTAATTCGCGTGAGCTGAGGAATGCGTTGAGCCGGGTAGCGGGCGTGGATGATTTTAAGGCCTTCATGGAGGGCTATCGCGCCAGGCTGGCAGAGCCCGCCGAAAGCACGGCGCTGGTCAACTAAAGCAATATTCGTCCGTGTTGCCTGCTGGCGCCATTGGGCTCGGAGGCTTCTCTTAAATTCGAAAATCCGTGCCTGGCGGGATGCCGCGTCCGGCCGTCAACCGAAGCTTTGAACCAGACTGCCCGATATCAGGAACCAGCCGTCGATCAAGACGAAGAATATCAGTTTGAATGGGAGCGAGATCATGATCGGCGGCAGCATCATCATGCCCATGGACATGAGGATGGATGCGACCACCATGTCGATGACGACAAATGGGATGAATAACAGAAAGCCGATCTCGAAAGCGCGTTTTAGCTCGGAAATCATGAAAGCGGGGATCAGCGCGCGCAGGGGGGTGTCCTTTGGCTCGACGATTTCGTCGAAATCGCCGAGGTCCATAAACAGGCGCAGATCCTGCAGGCGCACCTGGTCCATCATGAATGTGTGAAGGGGCGCCAAGGTCCGCTCGATGGCCTCGGCTTCGGTAATCTCCTCGGCCATCAAGGGTACAATGCCGTCGTTGTAGGAGGCCTCCAGGGTCGGGCCCATAATGAACGCGGTAAGGAACAGCGCCAGGCTGACCAAGACGGTGTTGGGCGGTGTCTGCTGGGTACCCATGGCGCTGCGCAGGAATGACAACACCACGATGACCCGGGTAAAGCTGGTCGCCATGATTATTATGGACGGGGCCAGGCTGAGGACGGTGAACAGGACAATGAGCTGAACGATGCGTCCGGTGGTGGTGCCGTCGTTGGCGCCGAAGTCCAGGTTGAGGCTCTGAGCCAGCGCCGGGCTGGCGAACAGGAGGCCGGTCAGGGTCATGAACGCGACATGGCGCAGGGTGCGGGTCACGATGACTTCTCGCCCTCGGGCCGTTGGATGCCGGTCTCGATCACCGTTTCGCTGGTGGGGCTGAGGAGAATGAGATGTTCGACACCGTCGCGGCGGATCAAGGCGAGCCGGCGTTTGGGGTCGACAGGTGCAAATTCGACGACGCCGATCCGGCTGGCACCGATGCCAGTGGCGATACGCATGCCCGAGCTATAGCGGCGCAGGAGCCATGAGAGACCGGCAATCAGTGCGAGAACAAAGGCAAATGCGCTGAGGAAGCGCAGGATGCTGATGAGGTCCATTTCGCCCGGTAGGTTTGGGACTATTCGGTGGAGTCGCCCGAGGCGTCGGCGGCTACCGCCGCCTGCTCAAGATCTTCCTTGGCCGTGTTGAGCCGCTCCAAGAGAGCGAGGAGCTCGGCCTTGACTTCGGGCAAATCCTCTTGAGGCAGGGCTATGGCCGTCTTGCACGCCCGATCGATGGTGCCGTTGAATTCCTGCAAGTCCATGGGTTCACCACTGGCGACGGATTGGGTAAATTCATCGACAAGGCGATGGGCCTGAGCGAGCTGCTCTTTGACCCTTTCAATTTGGCTCATTTGGCTCTCATTCTGGTTTAAGTTCGGCAACCGGCTCGGATGGGTTGGTGCCTGCGTTGGCGCGGTACACATAGCTGAGAATTTCCGCCACGGTGGCCAGGGCCTGCAGCGGGATGTCGCTGTCGATCTCAATGGCTTCGAGAATTTCGACGAGATCGGCGTCTTCGCGCACCTTGACGCCCGAGGCGTAGGCCAACTGCAATATCTGTTCAGCGACACCGCCACGACCTTTGGCGATTACCCTGGATTGGGCTGCCGCCGCCCCGTCATGTTTGATGGCGACCGCCGACGGGACGTGGTGGTGGCGTCGGTGGGGGTCTTTTGGCGCTTGGTCGGACAATTCGATTCCCTAGCTTGCGGCCGCCAGCGACCGGCAAGTGTCGAGGATCGACAATCTTGGTTAAAATCGGGTAAAGGAACGAGGCTATTTCGGGCCGTCGAAAATTGGGCCTAAGCCCTCGTGACGGTTGGCCTCAGGGGGTGGCGCAGAGCTTGCCTAGGGTGCTTTGAAGCAGCGGCAGCGAGGCGCCGAGGATTTCGTCTTCGGGGCCTCGCCGGCCGACACGCAGGTCGATGCCAGAGGCCGCGTGAGCCGGCATGCTGGCGCTGAACTCGGTGACGAATTGATCGAAGATCCGGCGGTCCTGGGCGAAGGGACCGGTGATGACGAGGCGGTGAGGATACAAAATCATCACCAGGTTACGGATGGCCAAGGCCATTTCGCTGGTGGCTTGCCGCATGGCGGGCACGCGGCTGATGTCCTGGTCGCGCAGAAACGCCTCGAGGCTCCATTCTTCGGCGGGTGCTTGCGGAAATATTTTGCGTATAGGCGGGAGCAGAGCCCATATGGCGGCTCTGGTTTCCAGGCAACCCGATTGGCCGCAAAGGCATTGGGCGCCGGAGTCCGGGTCGATGGTGCAATGGCCGACCTCGCCGAAACCACCGTTACCGGTGCCGATGACCTTGCCATCTATGGCAAAGGCCGCGCCGATGCCGTAGCCCCAGTGGACAATAAGGGTGCCGCCGAGACGTTCGTTGGCGCGGCGGGCCAGTCTGGCCCGCAGTTCACTATTGAGGCCTTTGCCGACCGTGACAGGTAAGTCGAGGCGCTGGGCAAAACCGGCGAGTTGCAGGTTGGTCATCTGCGGCCAGCGCGCGGCATAGACCCAACGCTGTCCGTCATCATCAACGATGCCGGGGAGCGAGAAGGCAACGCCGACGATCTCGGTCGCGGCGGGCGAAAGATCCTGCACGGTCTCGATCAAGCTGGCAAATAGCCGCAGTAAACTTTCGTTGTTTGTCTGCTCGGCCTCAACGACAAGGCGGTGTCCGCACAAGACGCGCCCAGCCAAATCGACCAAGACCGCCCGGATCTCACGCGATATCACGTGAATGACAATGACAGCGATGCGCCCGGTGACCGGCCGCAGCAGAATTTCGGGCCGGCCCTGCTGATAGGGCGGGCGCGGGCGCTCTTCGACGACAAGGCCCTGGTCTATCAGCGCCAGGACCATAGCCGAGACGGTGCCGGGGCGGATGCCATGGGCATGAACCAAACGCTTTCTGGTGACCGGGCCGCCGGCGCATATGTCGAGAAAAAGTCGGCCTTTGCGGCCTGCCTGGCTTTGCGGATCGCCCGGACCGCCGAACAAACCAGCATACTCGGCGCGCATCAGCGCGACCTGGTCGTGGGTTGGCGGGGCTTCATCTCGGGTCATCGTCGCCTCGGTATCTCGGTAACAATATTCCATTAAGGGGCGATTTGAAGAGTAAATACAACTTTCTCGACACTTAGTGTCTTTAATGTTAAAATTTTGAGTTATATGGATATTTACCCGAATGGCGTTGCCGATGATCGTTGACCTTTCGAACGACTCGAAAGAACTGGGCCAAAAAGCGGCGCGGATCGGGGCAGCGCAAATTCGCCAGGCGATCGCTCAGCGCGGTGAGGCTCACATTATCCTGGCGACAGGTGCGAGCCAGTTTGACGTGTTGAGCGCCTTGGTCCAGGAACCGGATATCTCCTGGCCGAAAGTGACGGCGTTTCACCTCGACGAATATCTCGATCTGCCCGAAACACACAAAGCAAGCTTCAGGGGTTACCTGAAGGAGCGCTTCGTGGCGAAGGTCGACGGTCTTGGATCTTTCGTGTTCATCGAAGGGGACAGGGTTGATACGAACGGGGAGGTCGCGCGCGTATGCAGCGAAATCGCCAAGCATAATATCGATGTGGCATTCATCGGCATCGGCGAGAATGGCCATTTGGCCTTCAACGACCCGCCGGCGGATTTCGAGACGACCGCACCCTATATCATTGTCGATCTGGATGAGAAATGCCGGTTGCAGCAAGCGAATGAAGGGTGGTTCGCAGGCATTTCGGAGGTGCCAAGGCGAGCGATTTCCATGAGTATCCATCAAATTCTTGCCAGTAAAACGATCATTTGCGCGGTTCCCGACGCGCGCAAGGCGGCGGCGGTCAAAGGCGCCCTGGAAGGCCCGGTGACGAATCTCTGTCCGGCGTCTATTTTACAGAACCATGGCGGAACGACGGTTTTTCTCGATCAAGATTCGGCCTCGGCGCTGGATCAAGCACGGCTGGCGCCGGCAATCTCGGGAAGTCTTTCGTGAAACTGCGCAAGCGCACGGGCGGCGATACCCTGGAGAGTGAATTTGGGCCGAACGGACGGCCGGTGCGTTATGAGATTGGCGCGGACGGGCGGATTAGCCATTCGACACCCCTGGTTGGGATGTCGAAGGGCGAAGGCGAAGTGGTTACCCCGGGCATGGTGGACATACAGGTCAATGGCTTTGCCGGGGTCGATTTCAACGCTCGGGGCGTTACGGCCGAGCGCCTCGATCTGGCGCTGGCGGGAATGTTGTCTTGCGGCGTCACGCGTTGCCTGCCAACACTCATAACCGCCAGCGAAGGCGAAATGATTGGCCTGCTGAAAGATCTCGACGGGGCGGTGTCGGCGAGCAAGCTGGGTCCTCACATGGTGCCCGGTTATCATATCGAGGGGCCGTTTCTGTCGCCGGAGGATGGTTATGCCGGGGCCCATCCGGCGCAGCATATGCAGAGCGCCTCGCCTGAACTGGTGGAGAAACTGGTAAGCGTTTCGACGCGGCCGCTGATGATCATGACCGTGGCGCCGGAGGTGGAGGGGGTTCTTGAGCTCATCCCGTTCCTGGTATCGCGGGGAATTGCCTGCGCCATCGGGCATTCGGCCGCCTCGCGTCAGGCGATCGATGGCGCTATCGAAGCCGGCGCAACGCTGTCGACACATTTGGGCAATGGCTTGCCGCATCTTGTGAATAAATATGAAAGTTCGTTGCTCGTGCAGTTGGGCCGGGACCAGCTGACGGCAAGCTTCATCGCCGACGGTATTCACATTCCCAGCGATATCCTGCAATCCTGGCTGCGGGCGAAAACGCTGGAGCGGTCGATTATCGTCACAGATGCGTCGGCGGCGGCGGGTACCGCGGGCCGAACCGGTGTTTATACGCTGGGGGCGGGGAAAATCGAGAAACATGACGACGGGTCGGTGCGGCTTCCGGGGTCGCGCTATCTCGCGGGGTCGGCGGCCAGCATGGATCAGATGGTGCGCAATGTCATGGGCTGGTATGGTCTGACGATCGCCGAAGTGCTGCGGCTGACGCGGGAGAATCCGCTGCGGGCAATCGCACTGCCGGCGGTCAATCCCGGCACGGATGAGCCGGCAGATTTTGTCGAGTGGGTTTTGCGGGACCATGAACTGTATGTTCGGGCCGCGCATATCGGTCCGTGGACCTGGCGCGCAGCGGACAGGGAGGCGTCGACCCAGTCGGCTTGACAAAACCGCGACGGAAGGGAGAATTCGTGGGGATTTTGACTAATGGATCGCGCCAGCGCGTTGGTGACGCGGCAGGTTTTGAATGTTCTACGAACGCCACCATTTTTTGCGAACAAGAATGATAAAACTTTACGGAGGAAGACACATGAAAGCTAGTTTTAGACCGAAATACCTATGGGCCGGCGGGGTAACCCTGGCCCTGGGATTGGCGCTGGCGATGCAACCGGCGCTGGCGCAGACAAAATATCAGGGCGCCCCGATGTTCGCCGATGCAGTGGCAGCGGGAAGTTTGCCGCCAGTGGATGAGCGCGTGCCAGACGAGCCCTTGGTTCAGGAGGTAACGGATTCCATTGGCCGCTATGGCGGCACCTTACGCCGCGGCTTCCTGGGCCCGTCCGATCACAATAACTATACCCGGGTCGTCTATGACGCCCTGGTACGCTTCGCGCCCGACGGCGGCGAGGTCATCCCGCATATCGCCAAGGGTTGGGAATCGAACGACGATTTCAGCCAGTGGACGGTGTTCCTGCGCAAAGGGATGAAGTGGTCGGATGGCTCGCCCTTCACCGCCGACGATGTCATGTTCTGGTATGAGTCGATCCTGCAGAATGAGGAACTGATGCCGACGCTACCGGGCTGGATGAGCAATTCCGACGGCTCGGTGGTCAAGCTAGAGAAGCTGGATGACGTGTCGGTGCGCTGGACTTACGAAAAACCGAACACGGCCTTTTTGCTTGATTTGGCGAACAAGGACGGTGCGGACAGGTCGATCAATAATCTGGCCTTTGCCCCGGCTGCCTATCTGAAGGAGTTCCATCCCGATTTCACCGATGCGGCGGCGTTGCAGGCCAAGGTAGATGCGTCCGGGTTCGATACATGGACACAGCTGTTCGCCGTGGAGGCCTTGCCTCATCTGAGCGGCAAGCGCCCGAGTACCGCGGCGTGGGTGCCTAAAGACGGCAGTACGGTCGCCGACCAGGTCTTCGTCATCGAACGGAACCCCTACTATTTCGCCGTCGATGCCGAGGGTAACCAACTGCCCTATATCGATGACGTCAAGTTTACGTTTTTCGCCGATAAAGAGACACTCAATCTGGCCGCTATCGGCGGTGAGATCGATATGCAGGGCCGCCACATTGCGATGAGCAATTTCCCGGTGCTGGTGGAGAATGCCGACAAGGGCGGCTATCGGGTGATCACCTATCCAACCTTCGGTGGTTCCGATGCGGTCTTGATGTTCAATCAGACCTACAACAACGACCCAGGGATCGGTGAGATACTTCGCAACAAGGATTTCCGTATCGCGATGTCCTACGCCATCGACCGCGAGGCGATCAAGGAATTGGCGTTTCTGGGTATTGGCGAGGCGCGTCAGGGCGTACCCGCACCGTTTTCGCCCTACTATCCGGGCGATGAGTATGCCTTCAAATATACCCAACTGGACACCGCCAAGGCCAATGATATCCTCGATGGGATCGGCCTGACCGCGCGCGATAGTGACGGCTTCCGGCTGTTGCTAAATGGCGAGCGGATGGATTTGGAAATCAGTGTCGTACCGGCATTCGCGAGCTGGGCCGATATTGGCCAACTGGTGGTCGAGGATTGGGCTGAAGTGGGGGTGCGGGCCCGGATCGAGATTCGGGAGCGAACACCGCATTTCGCCATGCGCGTGTCAAACGATCTGCAGATCGAAATCTGGAACGAAGACACCACGGGCTTTCCGTTCAGCGGTGAGCCGAAAATGGATCCGCGCAGTACGGTCAGCCTGACCCTGGCACCGCTGGTGCGTGAGTGGGTCAACAGCAATGGTGCCAGCGGTGTCGAACCGACACCGGAGCTGCAACGGCTGATGGACATCATCGACGAGGCCAAAGTCTCCGGCCGCGAACGTCAGATCGAGTTGGCACAAGAGCTGTTCCGAATTTGGGCTGACAATGTTTGGGAAATCGGTACCGTTGGCCTGACACCGATGGTGCAAGGCGTGATCGTGGCTAATAAGAAACTGATGAATGTTGCCGAAGTGGCGGGCAATGACTGGCCGCTGCGGACACCAGGCAACACCCGGCCCGAGCAGTTCTACTACGCCGAGTAGAAGAAATTGCGCGGTAGAAGTAAGCTAAATCGGCGCTGCTCTCGCTAGCGAAAATATTGTTCGCGAGAAGGAGTGCCGCGGCAACATCGACACCCCCCTGGCCGGTTTCTTAAACTGGGCAGGGGGGTGGTATTTTGCTCGGTCTGCTGATCTGTCGGGATTCTAATGCTCGTATATATCGTCAAGCGGCTGCTGCTCCTGCCCCTGCTGTTGCTGGTATTCTCGGTCATTGCGTTTATCCTTATCCAGGCGCCGCCGGGCGATTTCGTGACCAGCTATGTCGCCGAACTGGCGGCCTCCGGTTCCTCCATGGATCGACTGCAGATCGATGCCCTGCGGGAATTATATGGTCTCGATCGTCCGGGCTATGTGCAGTATTTCAAGTGGCTGAGCCGGATTCTGCAGGGGGATCTGGGTATCTCCTTGGATTTTCAGAAACCGATCTCGGAGTTGATCGGCCAGCGGCTGCTGTTGACCGTCATCCTCGGCCTGTCGACCTTTCTATTCACCTTTGCGGTGGCACTGCCCATCGGCACCATTTCGGCGACGCGGCAATATTCCTTCTTCGATTATTTTTTCACGGTTTTCAACTATGTGGGCGTGGCAACCCCGACCTTCATGACGGCGCTGATTCTGATGTGGCTGGCATTTTCCAAGCTGGGCATCACCATTACCGGCCTGTTCTCCCCGGAATATGCGGATGCCGCCTGGAGCTTTGGCAGGGTCGTCGATCTGGGTAAACATGTCTGGCTGCCGATGGTGATTCTGGGCCTGGACGGCACGGCCCGGCTGGCGCGTATATTGCGGGCTAACCTGCTGGACGAACTGAACAAGCCCTATATGGAAATGGCGCGGGCCAAGGGCATGCCGGAATGGCGCCTGATAATCAAGTATCCGGTGCGCCTGGCGATCAATCCTCTGGTCAGCAGCCTGGGCTGGTATTTGCCGCTGATCTTCTCGGGCAGTCTCATCGTGGCCACGGTGTTGAACCTGCCAACGATCGGTCCGCTGTTGCTGCGCTCGCTTATCAGTCAGGACATGTTCCTGGCCGGTTCAATCGTGCTGTCTTATTTCGGATTGGCGGTCATCGGCACCTTGTTGTCGGATGTCCTGCTGGCGTGGCTCGATCCTCGCATTCGCATGGAGGAGTCGTAGATAAAATGCTGAGGAATTTGGAGAAATTCGTTTCGGCTAGGCAGACAAGAGTGGAACGACAGCATGTCCGCTGAGACTGAATCCAAGACCGAAAACATTGAGGTGCGGCAGGCCGGCCAGCGGGAGGACGCCGATGCGATTTCGGTGGCGCCGAACTGGAAGCTGGTGTGGTGGCGCTTCAGGAAACATCGCTTGGCGCTGGTCGCCGGTGTTCTGCTGTTTTTCATCATCCTCATCGCGGGATTTCCCGGGTTCTTCAGCACCCAGGATCCGAGCCAAAGCGATACCACCGGGTCCTTCATGCCGCCGCAGGGCATCCATATTTGGGATGACGGCCCGGCCTTCTTCGCCTACGCCGCGAATGGCGCGCGCAATCCGCGGACCCTGCGCATGGAGTGGCAACTCGACGAAAGCCAGAAGGTGCCGCTGCGCTTGTTTGGCCGTGGTTATGAATGGAAGGTGCTGGGGCTGTTTACTACCGATATTCACCTGATCGGCCTGGTCAACCCGGATGAAGACAAACCCATTCATTTGCTGGGTACGGACAGGCTGGGGCGGGATCAATGGTCACGATTGATGTACGGAACCCAGGTCTCACTTTCGGTTGGGCTGCTGGCGGTCTTTATCAGTACGGTCCTGGGCATCTTTCTCGGTGGTATCTCGGGCTATTTCGGCGGGCTTGCCGACATGGTCATTCAGCGGGTGGTGGAATTGCTGCAGTCGATTCCGCCGATTCCCATCTGGCTGGCGCTTTCAGCCGCGCTACCGAGAACCTGGTCGGTGACAACAAGCTATTTGGCGATTACCGGGATTCTGGCGCTGCTGACCTGGACAACTCTTGCCAGGGAAGTGCGCGGGCGTTTCCTGGCGTTGCGGGAAGAGGATTTCGTGGTGGCGGCGAAGCTGGCGGGGTGCCGGCAGTTGCGTATTGTATTCCGCCACATGGTGCCGACCATGAACAGCCATATCATAGCCGCCGTGACCCTGGCCATTCCGGTGATGATCATCAATGAGACATTTCTGAGTTTCCTGGGATTAGGGTTGCGGCCGCCGGCGATCAGCTGGGGCGTGCTGTTGCAAGAGGCGCAGAATTTACAGTCGGTGGCGCTGGCCCCGTGGCTGCTGCTGCCGGGTGTGGCGGTGATTATCACGGTGCTCGTGCTCAATGTCTTGGGTGACGGTCTGCGCGATGCCGCAGACCCGTATCACTGATCATTGCCGCGATGAACACAAATGCGATCTTGTCCGTTCGCAATCTCAAAACCCGCTTCACCATGGATGAAGGCACGACAAAGGCCGTGGATGGCGTCAGTTTCGATGTGGCGCCCGGCCAAGTTGTGGGGATTGTGGGTGAGAGCGGCTGCGGTAAGAGTGTCACCATCAAGTCGATTCTCAGGATCGTGCAAAAGCCCGGCGAGGTGGTTGGCGGCGAGATCTTGTTTCGTCCGCAAAGGCATGGAGAAAACGGGACGGATTTCGTCGATTTGGCGAAGCTGGATGGGCGCGGCAAAGAGATGCGCACCATTCGCGGCAATGATATCGCCCTGATTCCGCAAGAACCGATGGCGGCCCTTAGTCCGGTCCACACCATTGGCAACCAACTGGTCGAAGCCGTTCAACTGCATCGAAAAATAAACAAGCGGCAGGCCGAGGAAATCGCCATCGAAAGGATGAAAGAAGTGGGCGTGCCGAGCCCGGAAGAACGCATGAGCGCGTATTCATGGGAGCTTAGCGGCGGGTTGCGCCAGCGCGTCATGATCGCCATGGCTCTGCTGTGCAGTCCGCGGTTGCTGATCGCCGATGAACCGACGACGGCAATCGATGTGACGACCCAGGCGCAGGTTCTGAACTTACTGCGTGGCCTGCAGAAAAATCATGACATGGCCATTATCTTCATTACCCATGATTTGGGCGTCATCGCGCAAGTGGCCGATGATGTGGTGGTGATGTATTTGGGCCGAGTCATGGAAACGGGGCCAGTGGACGACATATTCCATAACCCGCTGCATCCCTATACAAAGGCTCTGCTTGGCTCGATACCTTCAATTCACACGACGTCGCGAGAGCCCTTGCCGACGATCGAGGGATCGATCCCGCATCCCTTCAATCGCCCAGCCGGCTGCCCTTTCTTCCCACGGTGCGCGGCCTATATGCCGGGTAAATGCGACCGGCAGACACCAAAGCTGGAGCGAATTGGGGAGCATCAATCGGTTAGCTGCTTCCTTCATCACGAAGTGGCCGAGGAGATTTGAATTAAAATGTCCTTGGCTAATTCTTCCGATGACAAGGTGACGCTGCTCGAAGTCAAGGGTCTGTCGAAATTTTTTCCAATCAAGAAAGGGGTGTTGCGGAGGATTCAAGGGCAAGTGCGTGCTGTCGACGATGTCAGCTTTCGCATATATGAAGGTGAAACATTGGGCCTTGTGGGTGAGAGCGGTTGTGGCAAGACCACGACTTCGCGCTGCATCATGCGGGCGCTGGATCCCACGGATGGGGAGATCCTGTTCCGCAGCGCCAATGGAGAAATAGTCGATATCGCCGCCATGCGTGAAAGCGAAATACGCCCGCTGCGGCGGGAGATCCAAATGATTTTTCAGGACCCATACGCGTCGCTTAACCCGCGCATGAATGTTATGGATATCATCGGCGAATCGCTGCAGGTCATCGGTGGCATGAGCGCGCGGGAAGAGCGTAGCGCACGCGTTGCCGAACTGCTGGCGCTGGTGGGCCTACGCCCGGAGTATATGCAGCGGTTTCCACATGCATTCAGCGGCGGCCAGCGGCAGCGTATTGCGATTGCCCGCGCCTTGGCCCTGCATCCCCGGCTGGTGGTCGCCGATGAGCCGGTATCGGCGCTGGATGTTTCGGTGCAGGCGCAAGTGCTCAACCTGATGCTGAAGCTGCAGCGGGAACTCAATCTCACCTATCTGTTCGTGGCCCACGATCTTAGTGTCGTAAAACATATATGTGACCGGGTTATCGTCATGTATGTGGGTAAGATCGTCGAGATCGCGCCAACCGAGACCCTTTTCTCGGCTCCCAAACATCCCTACACCGCGGCCCTGATGGCGGCCGTGCCGGTCGCCGACCCGCGCCAGCGCACGGCGATGACGCCGCTGGAGGGAGATGTTCCCAGTCCGGCCAATCCTCCGTCGGGCTGCTACTTTCATCCGCGCTGCCGCCATGCGGTGGAGGTGTGTGTAAAAAAACAGCCGGCATTGGAAGAATGCGCCGACGGCCACTTGGTGCGGTGTCACAGGGCCGCGGAGTTATCCTTGCCGGGTATCGGCGGCGAAAATGAGGCTGCGACCGCCGGCAGCTGATGGCTGCGGCCAGTTGACGGTTTTGGACGGACGACCGTCAACCGGGGGGTGGCGAGGCGGTTACTCGCGGCGCATCGGGCGGCAGTACTGGCCCTCGGCCTCGATCGCCGCGCAGGCAGATTCGGCGCTGGCTTTACTATCGAACGCGCCGGCGAGAACCCGATAGAAACGCCCCTTTTCGGGAATGTCGATCGCCTGCACATTCAAGGACATGGTGTCGAGGGTAAGGGGGTGGAGCTTACGCAGGCGCTGCCATTCACCCTCTACCGCGCCTTCATTCTTTATTGAAACAAGGTGGACACTCCAGGGCCCAGTGGCGGGTACTGGGCTGGGGGGCAAGGCCGGGGGCCTGGCCGCCACCTGGACGGCCGCGTTACTCTCCGGGACAACCGGCTTGGCGGTCTCCGATTGCCGGGCTGGTGCCGGGGCCGGGGCCGGCACGTTGCTCGGCGCGGGCCTTGCCGCGACCTCTATGGTCGGTGCCGTTGCCACCGGTGTCGCCTTGGCCTGTGGTGTTGTTGCCTTGACTGCCGCAATTTGCGGGCTTGGCGGTGACGGTGCCGCCTTGGCAGGATCTATAAGGGGTGGTTCGGGCGGCGCTTGCGCGCTCTCTGCCTGCGGGGCAATTTTGGCGTCCGGTTGGGGTGCGGCGGCGACTTGCGGGGCGCCGGCAGCCGGTTTGTTTACCGCTTCGAGACTGTTTCGTTTCGACTGGGCAAGCTGGGACGGTGTCATCAATTTTTCGATGTAGCTCAAGCTGTTCTTGGCGTCCTCGTTGCCGCCGGCCGCGGCGAGGGAGAATAGCTTATGGGCCTCAATATAGTCCTGGAGGACACCGGTGCCGTTGCCATACATGACGCCGAGATTGTAGCGCGCGATGTTATCGCCCTGGTCGGCCGCCCGGCGATACCATCGAACCGCCTTGGTGAAGTCCTGGGGGACACCGAGTCCCTTCTCATGCATGAAACCGAGACCGACCTGGGCCTTGATGTCACCCTGTTCGGCAAGCGGCAGCCATTCGGACACCGCGGCTTCGTAGTCACCGCGGCTGTATGCTGCAAAACCCGCCGCGAAATCAGCTTGTGCCGGTGTCATCGCGGCGATGAACACGGCAATAACGAATGCTAGCCTTTTCATGAAAAAGAACATGCCCTGCCGCTTGCTCAGGATCAAGGATGCAAGCATATTTTTCCGCCTTTGGTCGGCAATATTTTTGCCGAGGGCGAATGACAACGATACCGTCGCGCTAATGGTCCCCGGTCGTTGAAACGATGCGTTCGACCTCGTTTCTTACGATACGATCAATCATCACAGGCAGATGACTGTCGAACCAATCCTTGAGCAGCGGCCGCAGCAGCCCGCGAAGACGTTGCTCCACAAGGTCGGGCAAATTTTGATCGAGCCATTCCTTGAGCGTGACGGAGATCGAGGCCGACGACATGAAACTTGTCAGAGCGGGCTCTATCGCCGCTTCGAGGTCAGGGGCTGAGGCGAATTCGGATTCGGCGCGATGTTCGGACTGAGGATGCACAGCACTCGCGCTTGCCGCGTCATCCGAAACATTGGGACCGGGCCGGGATTCCAGGGCCGGTGCCGCCGCCTCCGTCGTGTATTTTGCCATGGGGTTCAAATTGATGATCTCGTTCTTGTCATTGACCATCACAGCCTCCACCGTTGATTTGCCGCCAGGTGCGACGGGCGTTTTTTTCTCGCTCGTGACGACACGGCGGATCGATGCAAAAATCTCCTCCATCGAGGGTTCGCCCTTGCGATCTTGAAATTCATTCATGAAACCGTGCACCGGAAAGGCTAGAGCAAGTGGAGGTGTGATGGTGCTCCATCATGTGATGATTCGTCGTTGGGGCCGCCGGAGCAATGCCGGTGGAGAGGTACTTCCCACGCTCAGATATTTCGCTGATCACGGGGGGCAATTCGGCCTGGGCAAACGTGCTCGTAAGTAGTGTGCCTACACGTTTTCGTGCGCAACAGAGTGCGGCGTCAGAGCATGAGTAAGCAGGCGGGCGGAGAGGCGGGTCGCTGGCGGCGTCAGCCTTGTTCGGCGAGTTTCTTGGGCGTTGGTTGGTCAACCTCTTCGGTGCCCGAAGCCAGTTCTTTTTCGGCTTGGATCCGATCATAGACCTCACGCCGGTAGACGCTGACATTGGGTGGGAATGTCAAGCCGAGCTTGATCGATTTCCCGCGCACATCGACGACCGTCAACTCAATGTCGTCATTGATGACAATAGATTCACCGATCTTTCGGGTCAGATAAAGCATTGTGCCGCCCGATGGTCCCCCTTGGCCAAGCTCGTGCCAGTGTATATCGCTTTACGAATTGTTAACAGGGCCACGTGATACTAGGCAAATAGGCTAGTTCCGCGCGCGTTCTGGGAGCCGTAAATATATGATTTTAAACAATTTACCGATATTGTCGGTTTTGAGTAAGAAGCTCTCTTGGTTGACTCAGCGGACCGAGGTCTTGGCGCAAAATGTCGCGAATGCCGACACGCCGGGTTTTAAGGCCCGGGATCTCAAGGAAGTTACATTCAGCCAGCTCGTGTCCAGGGAGCGAGGTCTGGCGGCGACAACAAATGCGCCCAGAGTAACCAATCCCGCCCACCTGCAGGGGACCATCTCCGTGCGTCAATTCAGGGAAGAGAAAGTGCCCGATCCTGGCAGCGCTTCTTTCAATGGGAATACGGTCTCGGCCGAGCAGCAATTGCTGAAATTGGGCGCGACCCAGGCGACGCAGCAGTTGACGCTCAATCTCTACCGCAAACATTTGAGCATGATGCGCGTTGCGATCGGCCGCAATGGCGGATAGGTGCAGCGGCCGATAACGCAGATCGGGAGGGAATAGAATGGATTTTGATAAAACACTCAGTATCGCCGCCGCTGGCATGATGGTCCAGAATGTGCGCGTGCGTGTCATTTCGGAGAATATCGCCAACGCGGGATCCCTTGCCGATAGTCCGGATGGCCTGCCTTACCGGCGTAAGTATGTGAGTTTTCAAAACACGCTGAATCGGGAATTGGGTGTTGACCTGGTCTCGATAAAGCGTATCGCGACCGATCCCTCGGATTTCGGCCGACGCTATCAGCCGCAGCATCCGGCCGCCGATGCCAATGGCTATGTGCTGACGCCGAATGTGCGGGGGCTCACCGAAATGATGGATCTGCGTGAGGCGCAGAGAAGTTACGACTCCAACCTGCGGGTCATCGATGCGGCGCGAACAATGCTGTCGCGGACAATCGAGCTGTTGCGCTAGAGCCAATTGAAGGAGTTAGGGTCATGAGCGTTCATATCGCGGATGCGGTTTCGGCCTACAACAATGCCGCCAAGGCAACCGCCCCCGGTATGGAGGCTCCCGGGGGCGTGGGCTCTACATTCGCGGAGCTGTTGCGCGAGACGGCGGCAAGCGCCATTGAGACCGGACTGCAAGCCGACAAAATCAGTGCCGCGGCGATCGAGGGCAAAGCCGGCGTGGCCGAGGTGGTTACCGCGGTCGCCAACGCCGAACTGACGCTGCAGACGGTCGTCGCTTTGCGCGATCGCGTCGTCCAGGCCTATCAAGAAATATTGCGGATGCCGATCTGACGCGCACATACACGACGCGCTGATCGCAGAAGGCGAAGCAACGACATGGACACTCAGACCGTATTGGAGATCGCCCGCGAAGCCGTCGTGGTGCTGGTAAAAATCGCGGCGCCATTGATGATCGTGGCGCTGGCGGTTGGGCTGATTGTCTCGCTGTTCCAGGCCTTGACGCAGATTCAGGAATTGACCCTGGCCTTTGTGCCGAAAATCCTGGTGATGTTCCTATCGCTGCTGTTGTTCCTGCCGTTCATGCTGTCGACGCTGACGGTGTTCACCGAGAGCCTATTCGATCGCATCATAGGGATCGGCTAAGGCACTTTGCAGGTATGCTCGCCGAAATCCTTTCAATCGATATCTATTTGATGACTTTGGTGTTCGCCCGGTTGGGCGGTGCCATCATGGTATTGCCGGGATTTGGCGAATCGACAATTCCGGCGCGCATGAGGCTGGGGCTGGCGCTGGCTCTATCGGTCATCATGCTGCCGCTGGTGTCGGGCGCTTTGCCGCCGCCACCGGCAAATCTGCCCGGTTTGGCGGTGGTGCTGGTGCAGGAGCTGTTGATCGGGATCGCCATCGGGTCATTCGGGCGTCTGCTGATCACCGGGTTACAAGTCGCGGGTACGTTTATCGCCTACAACATCGGCCTTGGCGCCGCGCAGATGTTCGACCCGAGCGCACAACAGCAAGGGGCGATCACCGGCGCGTTCATGACGACGATCGGGGTGACGTTGCTTTTTTCGTCGAACCTGCATCACCTCATGCTGTCGGCGCTGGCGGACAGCTATGTGGTTTTTGTGCCGGGTGCGCCATTCCCGGCCGGGGATTTCGCCCTGGTGGCGTCGCGTCTGGTCGCCGATGCTTTTCGGCTAGGACTTCGGATCGCGTTGCCGATCATCATCATATCGTTCTTGATTTATCTTTCGATGGGCCTGATGGCGCGGCTGATGCCGCAGATTCAGGTATTCTTCATTGCCCTGCCACTGCAAATACTGGTGGGCTTCCTGGTGTTGGCGGCGACCATCTCGGCGGGTCTGATGCTGTTCCTTGAAACATTTAGCGGGACCTATGCCAGCCTGCTGGGCGTTGGCTGAGGCCAGGGGGGCGGATTGGCCGAAGACCAAGACGACAGCCAAAAAACAGAAGAACCGACGCAAAAGAAGCTGCAGGACGCGCGGCAAAAAGGCAATGTCGCCAACTCTCGCGAAGTTTCCAATGCGTTCATGCTGTTGTCGGGCACGCTGGCGGTGGCACTTTGGTTGCCGAAGGGAGCTGCAAGCTTGCAGCGGGAGCTGTCGCGCTATCTCGCGGCACCCCATGAAATACGAGTCGAAGCGGCGTCACTGCAGTCAATATACACCGACGTGTTGTTAGGCACCGGCAAGGTTTTGCTAGTCCCACTAGGGCTGTTCATCTTTGCCGCATTGGCATCCGGGCTGGTGCAGAATGGGTTCGTGTTATCCGCCGAACGCCTGAAACCCGAGCTGAGTAAGATCTCGGTACTCAAGGGCGCGAAGCGTTTGTTTTCCATGACCTCGGTTGTCGAGCTGTTGAAAGGGCTGCTGAAGATTTCGGTCGTTGGCGCGGTGGCGGTGGCGGTGGTGCTGCCGGTGTTCGATCTGCTGCCGATCGTACCGGCGTCGAGCATCCCCGCCTCGCTTAAGCTGCTGCACGAAATCGCCGTGAAAATATTGGTCAGCGTCGTCGCGGTGGTTGCGGTCATGGCGGTAGCGGATGTGCTCTACCAGCGGTTCGAGCATGCAAAAAAGCTGCGGATGAGCAAGCAGGATATCAAAGACGAGAGTAAACAGTCGGAAGGTGACCCGCATGTGAAAGCGCGGCTGCGCGCGATTCGTAACGAACGGGCGCGGCAGCGGATGATGCAGGCGGTGCCGACATCGGATGTAGTAATTACCAACCCGACTCACTACGCAGTGGCGCTAAAATATGAAACCGGCAGCATGGGCGCGCCGGTGCTGGTGGCCAAAGGTGTCGATGAGGTGGCGCGGCGCATTCGTGAATGCGCCGAGGAGAATAATATTCCGATTGTTGAAAATCCACCGGTGGCGCGGGCGCTGCACGCTGGCGTCGAATTGGATCAAGAGATACAAGCGGAGCATTATCAAGCCGTCGCCGAAATCATTGCCTATGTTATGGGCTTGAAGGGTAAGGGATCGCCGTTGCGCGCCGACCAGTGAGGCGGGCGGCGGCCAAGCGTGGGAGTTGAAAGCGCGGCATGCTCAGGTCGGTCGACGCACCAGGCTTAATCGATATTGGCAGCGTGAACGCCCCAGACGCGTCAGACGCGCCCTCGCATTGGCGCGATCCGTTGGTGGGGACAGTCGCCGCGGCAAGCGGGGCCTTGGGCGCGGCCCTGTTGGCGGGGCTACAACTGGTTGGCGCGGCGCCGGAGATGCTGGTCATTGCCGGTGCCGGTGCGCTCGGTCTCACCGCCACGGGTGTCGCCGGCCTGCTGGTTCTGCAGACGCGCGAGCGAGTGACGCGCCGCCGCGCCGCCTTGTGGCGGTCGGTGGGCGATGCGTTGCCCTTTCCATGTTTCGTGGCGGATGGAGACGGGCGGGCGGAATACGCCAATAGTCATTTTCACAAAGAATGGCCGGACAGCCTGCATGCGCCTCTGGCCGAGCTGAAAGCGCGGCTTGGCGGCGATGACGATGTGGGGTCGCAGATTGCTTGGTTGGCGGATAGTGCCGCGCGGGGTGTCACCGCGGCCAAAGAAATCGCCGCCCATGGCCGAGGCCGGCTGGAATGGCTGCGGCTATCCGTCTACCCGCTGGAGGAGGGCAAACAGCATGTGCTGTGGGCGATCGAGGATATCACGGCGCGGCGGGAGATGGAGCAGGTCATTCGGGAGGAGCAGGCGAAGCTGATCGACTTCCTGGAGAATGCGCCGGTGGGTTTCTACTCAGTGGACGGCGAGGGACGGTTCCTGCTGATGAACCGGACCATGGCGGATTGGCTGGGCACGAATATGGAGGCGGTTCGCGAGCAGGATTTGCGGCTGCATGACTGCCTGGCGGAAAAACCGGCGGAGGGCTCGCCGGCCTATAGTCCGTTTTCGGGCACGGGCGATGTGACACGCGGCGAGACTTTGCTGGCGGCCCGTGACGGGCACTCGCTGCCAGTGTTTATCAGTCAGACAGTGGTTGAAGGCGACGACGCGCGGGGGATGCGGACACGTTCGGTGGTGCGCGACCTGACGCCGGAGCGGCAGTGGGAACAGGCCCTGAAACGTTCCGAGCAACGGTTCGAGCGTTTCTTCGAAGACGCGCCGGTGGGTATTGTGCTGTTGGACGCCGAGGGGCGGGTGTCGGAGAGCAATCAGCCCTGGCAAGCGCTGGCCGCGCCTGGGCAAAGCAAAATCGACGGACGGGCGCTGACCGATTTTGTCGCCGAAGAAGACGCCGGGCCTCTTGCCGCCTGGCTCGAGCGCATTACCACCGCGGGCGTGCCGCCGACGCCACTGGCGGTGTCGTTGCGCGCGCTGTCGGAAGGCGGCAAGGAACCGGCCGCGACCATATTCGCCAGTCGCATGGACGACGGGGAAGGCGGGGTCTATGGGCTGATTCTGCACTTCCTGGAGATGTCGCAACATAAAAGTAATGACGGCCAATTGCTGCACGCCCAGAAGATGCAGGCGGTGGGTCAGCTTGCGGGCGGTGTCGCCCATGACTTCAATAACCTGCTGACGGCGATGATCGGCTTCTGCGATCTGCTGCTGCTGCGGCACAGCCCCGGCGATCAGTCTTTCGGCGATATTATGCAAATCAAACAGAATGCCAGCCGGGCGGCCAATCTGGTGCGCCAGCTGCTGGCTTTCTCGCGGCAGCAGACCTTACAGCCGCGCGTGCTCAATATCACCGATGTTCTGGCCGAGCTCAGCAACCTGCTGCGCCGTCTGATCGGCGCGAACATCCAGCTGGATGTGGTGCATGGCCGCGATATGGGGCTGGTGTGGGTCGACCAAGGCCAGCTTGAGCAGGTGATCATCAATTTGGCCGTCAATGCGCGCGATGCCATGCCCGAAGGGGGCATGTTGACGATCCGGACGGAGACGCTATGCCTGGAGGAGCCGGTGCGCCACGCCACCGAGATCGTGCCGGCCGGGGACTATGTCGTGGTCCGCGTCTCGGATACGGGCAGCGGGATCGCGGCGGAGCATGTGGAGCATATTTTTGAACCTTTCTTCACCACCAAAGATGTGGGGGCGGGTACGGGGCTCGGGCTGTCGACCGTCTATGGCATTGTCAAACAAACCGGCGGCCACATATTCGTCGAGTCGACCTCGGACGAGGGCACAACCTTCATCATGTATTTGCCGGTGCGTTCCGAAGAAGAGGTCAAGGTGCAGGCCAAGGCCGAACCTAAGGAGAAGCAGGCCAAGCCCGATCTGACCGGTGCCGGCACTATCCTACTGGTGGAAGACGAGGACGCGGTGCGGCTGTTTTCGGCCAGGGCGCTGCGGGCCAAGGGTTACAATGTCCTGGAGGC
>QIGN01000039.1 GCA_003228955.1 Hyphomicrobiales bacterium | reverse complement strand
CGGTATTTCCCCTCATCGACTGCCCGCTGATGGGAAAAGTCAATTATATCCTGGTTCGCCGGGACCGGGACGGCACGCGCCGCCCGCTCGACATCGGCCGGACGGTCTCCGGGTCCGACAGCCTCAACCTTGCTCATATGCGCCGCCGCGCTGCGCTGCTGGGCGCCAATGAGGTGCATATTCATTTCCTGCCCGAGACGCCCGGCCAGCGCAACTGTCCTCGCGCCAGTTCGGCCGCACGCCCGCAATTCGCCTCTCCGCCCCGGCCAATGATGGCGCGGATGCCGTTTGCGCCTAGTTTACGGACTCACTTTTCCATTTAAAATTTTCCGACTTTGGCCATCACCTCCTCCAGCGCGGGTTCCGCGAGGCCCATTTCGTCAAGATGGCGCAGCGTATTGGCGACATAGTCGATATTGTTTCCCGACTGCCCGTGTCCGCCGCGCACAAGTTCCGCCTGTTCAGCTATCGGCAGCCGGCCCGCATATTGCCCGTGGGTCCGGTCGACCAGAAAGCACAGCGCCTCCACCTTGCGCCGCGACCCGTCCAGCGCAACGGGCCGGCGTTTCTCAAGATAGACATCCGTCGCCTGCTCCCTGCCGCGCAGATATCCAAGAGTTTCCGGCACGGCCCCGGCTTCCACGCGGAAGGCGAGACCCCGGCAGGAGCCGCCCGCGTCCAGACCGAGCACCAGCCCGGGGCGCGCGGCGGTGCCCCGGTGAACCACCGAATAGACGCAAAGCGACCGGTGCGCCCCGCGCAGCAGCGCGGAGCGGCTCTCGATAAAGTCGAAGCCGGGCCGCCACATGAGCGAGCCATAACCGAACACCCACAAGTCAGACACATCTTCCCCCGTTCGCGCGCGCCATCACGCCTTGCCGCGTCTATTCAGATAGGGATCAATCGGATAAATGACAGGAGAAAGTCTTAGTCCGTCTCGCTGGAACTCGCCCGCGTGCGCCCGAAATCAGGCTCCGCCGTTTCCTGGCCCGCATCGATCACATTGCGCCGAACCTCGCGCGTGCGGGTAAACAGCGCCTCCAGTGCCTCGCTATCGCCGCGCCGGATGGCGCGCTGCAGGCCGGACAGGTCTTCTGAAAACCGCCCGAGCATTTCCAGCACCGCGTCCTTGTTGGCGAGAAAGACGTCGCGCCACATGGCCGGGTCGGAGGCCGCGATCCGGGTAAAGTCGCGAAAGCCGCTGGCGGAATATTTGATCACTTCCGAGCGCGTATCGGCCTCAAGGTCGGCGACCGTGCCGACGATGTTATAGGCGATCAGATGGGGAATATGGCTGGTGATGGCGAGCACCAGATCATGGTGCCCGGCCTCCATGATTTCCACATCCGATCCCAGCGCCTGCCAGAAGCGGGTGAGTTTTTCGACCGCCTCGGGAGAGGCTTTCTCTCCCGGCGTCAGAATGCACCAGCGGTCGGTGAACAACCCGGCGAAACCGGCATCGGGACCCGATTGCTCGGTGCCGGCAATGGGATGTCCCGGCACCAGAAAACACCCTTCCGGGATATGCGGCTCCATGTCGGCGATGACGCTGGCCTTGACGGAGCCGACATCCGTTACAATGGCGCCGGGCGCCAGATGGGGCGCGATCTCCCGTGCGATGGCGCCGCTGGCGCCCACCGGCACGCAGACGATGACCAGACCGGCGCCTTCAACGGCCAGCGCCGGCGTTTCCAGAACCTTGTCGATGATCCCAAGCTCAGCAACGCGTTTGCGCGTTTCCTCCGAGCGCGCCGTGCCGTGAATTTCACGCACCACGCCCCTGGCGCGCGCGGCGCGCGCAATCGACGACCCGATCAGTCCAAGCCCGATGAGGGCGATGCGGTCAAATTCGAATTTGCTCATGGCTAACCTCCGCCCCGCGCCAAAAAGGCCTTGAGCACATCGAGCGTCTTGCGGTTTTCGTCTTCCGTACCGACGCTCATGCGCAGCGCATTGGGAAACCCGTAAGCTTCCACCCGGCGCAGGAGAATGCGTTTTATCGTGAGGGCGGCGTCCGCGTCGCCGGCGCGCTGGCCTTCGATATCGGGAAAATGGATCAGCAGGAAATTCGCCACGCTCGGCGTGACGGTGAGCCCAAGCGCCTCGATTTTCTCCGTCAGCCAGGCCAGCCACTTTTCGTTATGAGTCACCGCTTTTTCCATATGCACGGCATCGCCAATGGCCGCAACGCCCGCGGCAACGGCCGGCGCGGACACATTGAAGGGCCCGCGGATACGGTTCAGCACATCGGCGATGGCGGCCGGCGCATAGCACCAGCCGATCCGCAGCGCCGCCAGCCCGTAGACCTTGGAGAAGGTGCGGGTCATGACCGTATTCGCCGTCGTGGCCACCAGCTCCAGCCCCGCCTCATAATCGTTGCGCCGCACATATTCCGCATAGGCCGCGTCGACCACCAGCAAGACCTGTTCAGGCAGCGCTTTCCTCAGGCGTTGCAGCTCATCGAAGGGCAGATAGGTTCCGGTCGGGTTGTTCGGGTTGGCGAGAAACACAATTTTCGTGGCGCCCGTCACCTTGGACAGGATTGCGTCCACATCGGCGCGGTTGTCCACTTCGGGCGCAATCACCGGCGTCGCCCCATTGGCGAGAATGACGATGCGGTACACCAGAAAACCGTGCGTTGTATAGATGGCTTCATCGCCCGGCCCCAGATACGCCTGCGCCAGCAGCCCGAGCAGTTCATCGGACCCCGCGCCGCAGACGATACGCTCCGCGTTCAGCCCGTAGCAGTTGGCAATGGCCTCGCGCAGCTTGGCTGCCGACCCGTCGGGATAGCGCGCAAGCTCGCCAGCGCCGGAAACGGCGGCGAGCGCTTTCGGGCTCGGACCCAGCGGCGTCTCGTTGGACGACAGCTTGATCACGGGGCCCGCGCCCGCGATATAGCCCGTCCCCGGCACATAAGGCGCAATGTCCATGATGCCGGGGCGGGGCGTTGGTGTTGTTTTGTCGCTCACATGCTTGCTCCTGACGCGCGGCCCCCTGAATAGGCCCAGCCCCAGGCGAAATCAAAGGAAAGTTGGAGCAATAGCTTAACCCTCCTTCACACCAATCCCTTGACCAGGGGGCATATAAACGGCTTAACTGGGCGCCAGTGGTGATTTGGCCGGCCGGCTTGCAGCCACTTTAAAGAAGTCGCTAAAAGGCCGCGGGCGTTCGAAACCCGGTCTTGGCGCTTAGCTTGGCCGGGTTTTTTTAGTGGACGGCCCGAGGCGACAATGAGTGACGCGAAACATAAATCCAAGCAGGGACAGGGCGCAAAAAGCCGCGCGCGGACGCAGCCCGATGCCTCCGGCAGCCAGATTGCGCACTTCCCTCAAAGCGAGCCCCTGCCGCTCGATTGCGGCGTTGAGCTGGCGCCATTCTCCCTCGCCTACCAGACTTATGGAACGCTGAATGAAGACAGAACCAATGTGGTTCTGATCTGCCATGCGCTCACCGGAGACCAGCATGTGGCGAATACCCATCCCGTTACCGGCAAGCCCGGCTGGTGGGAAACCATGGTCGGGCCGGGCAAGGCGATCGATACGGAGCGCTTTTTCGTAATCTGCGCCAACCATATCGGGGCCTGCATGGGCTCGACAGGTCCGATGTCGCTCAACCCCGGGACCGGCAAACCCTACGGCCTCGACTTCCCGGTCATTACCATTGCCGACATGGTGCGGGCGCAGGCACGCCTGCTCGACCGTCTGGGAATCGGGGATTTGTTCTGTGTCGCCGGAGGCTCCATGGGCGGGATGCAGGTGCTCGAATGGGCCGCCTCCTACAAGGACCGTGTCTTCTCGGCCCTTCCCATCGCCACCGCCGCGCGTCATTCATCGCAGAACATCGCCTTTCACGAGGTTGGCCGCCAGGCGATCATGGCCGACCCGGACTGGCGCGGCGGGCGCTACAATGATGACGAAACCCTGCCGCGCAAAGGGCTGGCGGTCGCGCGCATGGCGGCCCACATCACCTATCTTTCCGACAATGCGCTGCATCGCAAATTCGGGCGCAATCTTCAGGATCGCGAGGCGCTCACCTTCGGCTTCGACGCGGATTTTCAGGTGGAAAGCTATCTGCGCCATCAGGGCTACACCTTCGTCGACCGGTTCGACGCCAACAGCTATCTCTATATGACCCGCGCCATGGACTATTTTGATCTTGCCGCCGACCATGACGGGGCGCTGGCCGGGGCGTTCGAGGGGACAAGCACGCGCTTCTGCTGTGTGTCTTTCACCAGCGACTGGCTGTTCCCGACCGGGGAAACCCGGGCCGTCGTGCAGGCGCTGAACGCGGTCGCCGCCAATGTCAGCTTTGTCGAGATTGAAAGCGATAAGGGCCATGACGCGTTTCTGCTGGAAGAGCCCGAGTTGTTCGAAACGGTCTCCGGCTTCCTCACCGCCGCCGCCAGAAGGCGCGGTCTTGCGCGCCCCGGCGCGGGTGAAGACGCGGAGAAGTAGGCGGCCATGAATATACACCCCCCCCCGTCACAGGGCGCCCGCGTTGATCTTCTTCTGCTGTCGCGGATGGTCGAGCCGAAGTCCCGCGTGCTCGATGTCGGTTGCGGCGATGGCGCGCTGCTGCGCCTGCTTGCCGAAACGCGGGACGTGGATGCGCGCGGCATTGAAATCTCTCAGGCCGGCGTCAACCAATGCGTCGCGCGCGGGCTGTCGGTTGTTCAGGGCGACGCCGACACCGATCTGGTGAACTATCCCGACAATGCTTTCGACTATGCGATTCTCTCCCAGACCATTCAGGCGACCCGCCGCCCGCGCGAGGTTCTGGAGCAGTTACTGCGCATCGGGCGGCGCGCCATCGTGTCGTTCCCGAATTTCGGCCATTGGAACATCCGGGTGCAGATCATGTTCAGGGGGCGTATGCCGGTAACCGCGAACCTGTCCAGCGCCTGGTATGACACCCCCAATATACATTTCTGCACGATCAGGGATTTCACCGCCCTGTGTCATGATCTGGGCGCCAGCGTCGAGCGGTCAATCGCTCTCAACGCCCAGGGCAAACCGCTGGGGCTGAAAATCCCCTATGTGATGCAGAATCTGATCGGCGAGCAGGCTATTTTTCTTCTCTCGCGGTGATGGGACCGGCGGGCACCGGATGTAGCCTTGCCCGGGTAAGCGCGCGCTCGCCCTGCGGCGTGGCGGCGTAAATCTGCTTTGTCGCCTCGACAATATTCACGCCGCAGAACCCGGGCCAGAAAATCGCGCCAACCCGTTCCCAGGCAATCGCCGAACGCAGCAGGACGGGCCAGTTGAAGGGCGGCATATGCAGCGCCTGGTCCCAGTTGAGAGGCGCGAACATCGCCTCGCGCAGGAGATTTGTCAGCTGTCCCCGGCTATAGGGGCGGCCATTGCCAAACGGAGTGGTATCGAAACGCGCCCAGAGGCCGGTGCGGTTCGGCACCACCAGGATCAGCCGCCCGCCCGGCGCCAGCACGCGCCAGACCTCGCGCAGCAGGGCGCCGGTATTCTCGGTTGTCTCCACCCCGTGAACCACCAGCATACGGTCGACGCTGGCGTCGGTAAGCGGCAACTCGTCTTCCAGCACAAGTGTGGCCAGCCGGGGCTTGTTCCGTGGCCAGGCAATCACCCCTTGCGAGGCGGGCATCAGCGCACCGACCCGCGCCGCCTCGCCCCGGAAGATTTCGAGATAGGGCGCGCAATAGCCCAGCCCGAAAACATCCAGACCCTTCACCTCGCCCCAGCGCGCACGCAGACGCCGAATGACGATGCGCCGGACCACCGCGCCAAGCGGGCGGGCGTAGAACTCGCGAAGATCAAAAATATCGACATGCATGGACGCGCCCCCGATGGCGGAAGTTTCGAGTTGACCATTCTATTGCTATTGCGCGCGCAGACCAGCCCGGCATTTTGCGGTTTCACGGAGCATGGTTATTCAATGCCACGCGCCGGTGATGCCTTTTTGCTAGGTGTCCATTCCCGCGCCATCCATTGCGCCTCGGCGATCTGCGCGGGCGTCATCCGGCGCGCCGCCCTTTCGCGCGCCTCAATTGCGCCCTCGCCTCCGCTGGAGGCGGCCAGGTCAAACCACTTGTAGGCCCGCAGATAATCCCGCGGCACGCCATCGCCCCTGAAAAAGGCGATGCCGAGATTGTACTGGGCCTTGGAGTAGCCATGTTCGGCGGCCGTGCGGAATTGCGCGGCGGCTTTTGCAAAATCCTGGGGTACGCCCTCGCCCTTGCCATAGGCGATGCCGAGATTGTTCTGGGCCCTGGTGTGGCCCAGCGCGGCGGATTCGAGGAACAGGGCGGCGGCCTTCGCAAAGTCTTGTGCAACGCCCCGGCCGGTCAGGTGCATAACGCCAAGATTAAACTGCGCCTGAGCGTTGTTCTGCTGCACGGCCTCGGTATAGAGGGCCGCCGCTTTGACCCAGTCCCGCGCGACGCCCGCACCCGTTTCATAAACCACGCCGAGATTGTACTGGCCCCCGGCATAGCCCTGGCCAGCGGCTTTGGTGAACAGATCAAACGCCTTCGCAAAGTCTCGCGGCACGCCCTGGCCCTTGTTGTAGGCAATACCGAGATTTGTCTGGGCGGGGGCGTAATCCTGATCGGCTGCCTTGCGGTACCAGGACACCGCCTTCGCGTCGTCCTGCTCCACGCCCTTTCCGTTCCGGTACAATACGCCAAGGGTGTATTGGGCCTCGGCATCGCCCAGTTCCGCGGCCCTGCGGGTGCGCGCGAGGGAGCCGCCTTCGCCCTGCGGTACGCTCTCGCCCTCATAGACGCGCACGCGAACCCGGCGCAGATCGCGCCAGCTATGTTGCTCGCCCGCGTTGACGTATGAGACTGTTTTCGTCTCGTCCGCCCGCGCGGTCTCCGGCGATGAGACGAATCCAAGAAGGAAAACAGCGTGAAAAGCGAGGATAAACCTGATTCTGCCGCAAGACATGACGCCACCTGATTGCCGGGAAACCACGGGTTTACGCAACGTGCCTTTCCGTTTCCCCGCCTGTCAAGAAAAGCCCCCCGCAAGGGCGCTGAACATTTCGCGATGATCCAATAAGCGCGTCATGCGTTCAACCAGGAACATTTGCCGCAGGACATTTGAATCGCGGTGAAGCGGTGTTAGGTTCGCGCCAGCCTTGTCAAGTTTCAAGAAGAGCGGAAGCCATCATGACCACACTTGAAATTCACCAGTTTCCCTGCCTGAGCGACAATTACGGCGTGCTCATCCACGACGCTGAAAACAATCTTACCGCCTCCATCGATGCGCCCGAAGCCGGCGCCGTCAAACAGGCCCTTGAAGAAAAGGGCTGGGCCCTCACCCATATCCTGACAACCCACTATCATGGCGACCACACGGACGGGAATCTTGAGCTGAAAGGGAAAAGCGGCTGCACCATTGTCGGGCCGCGCAACGAAGCGGACCGCGTGCCCGGTATCGATGTAAAGGTGGGCGAGGGCGACGCCTATGAGTTTGGCGCCTTCACGGCAAAAATTTTTGACACGCCGGGCCACACCGCCGGGCATATCACCTACTGGTTCCCCAAGGCCAATGTCGCTTTCGCCGGGGATACGCTGTTCACGATGGGCTGCGGGCGCGTGTTCGAGGGCGATGCCAAAACCATGTGGAATTCGCTGTCGAAGATCGCCGCCCTGCCGCCCGAAACGGTTATTTATTCGGGTCATGAATACACCCTCGCCAACGCCGAGTTCGCGCTCACCGTCGAGCCCGGCAATGCCGCCCTGCAAACGCGCATGGAGGAAATTCGTGAATTGAGGGCCAGGGGCGAACCGACAGTACCGACCACATTGATGCGCGAGCTGGCGACCAATCCGTTCCTGCGCCCCGGCAGCCCCGAGATTCAGGCCAGTCTCGGCATGGAGGGCCGCGAGGCATTCGAGATTTTCGGAGAGGTGCGAAAGCGCAAGGACAATGCCTGAGCCGGCGGGTGAACCGATGCTGCGCGCGGAGGATGTAATCCGCCGCCTTGAGCTTAAGCCGCACCCCGAAGGCGGACATTTCCGCGAGACCTTCAGAGACAATCCGCATGGCGGGGCGCGTTCCGCCAGCACGGCCATCTACTATCTTCTTGCAGAAGGCGAGGTCTCGCACTGGCACCGGGTTGACGCGAGCGAGGTGTGGCACTGGTATGCGGGCGCGGCGCTGGAGCTGCGCATCGCCCCGGCCGGAGGGCCGCCGTCAGGCTCTGTACTGGGAGGAGACCTTGCATCGGGCCAGCACCCGCAACTCATTGTGCCAAAAGACCACTGGCAGTCGGCACGATCATTGGGCGCGTGGACGCTCGCCGGCTGCACCGTCGCCCCGGGGTTCGAATTCTCCGGTTTCGAGATGGCGCCTAAGGGGTGGGAGCCCGGCCTCGCGCGCCGAACAGCATCTCGCGCGCGCTGAGAACCGCGCCAGCCGTGATCAGCAGGCAGGCTGCCCAAATGACGGGTCCGGCCACCGATTGTCCGAACGCCACAAGCGCAAATGTTGACAATAACGGCGTTGCATAAGCCGCAGCGCCCAGCACGCGGATGTCGCCATGCTTCATGCCGTGGTCCCAGACATAAAAAGCGAACCCCACCGGTCCCAGCCCAAGCCCTGCAATAGCGGCCCATTCCAGCAGGCTCGCCGGCCAAACGGTTTCTTCAAACAGGAAATGGGCGCCAAACGCCAGCACCGCCGTCACAATGCAGAAACCCGCAACGCTGGTGCTCGGCACATGTGCAAAGCGCCGGTTCGCCACTGAATAGCTGGACCACAGCAGGGCCGCCGCCAGCGCCGCGCCGTAGCCGAGCCAGGGAATCCCCGCCGCGTCCGGCATTGCGCGCGCGCCATCGCCCGCCGCAACAATGAGAACCGTGCCGGAAAGGCCGAGAAACGCGCCCGCCAGATGCCACCATTTCAAACCGCCGGTCCCCTCGTCCCGGGGAAGCAGGGCCGAGAACAGCACAATAAGCAGCGGCCACAGATAGTTTATGAGATTGGCCTCAAGGGCGGGGGCGGAACGCAATGCCAGAAAATAAAATGCGTGATAGCCGAACAGGCCGGAGACCCCCAGCGCCCATGCGCCAACAGGTGTTTCACGCAGCGGTGCCAGCCCGCCGGGCGTGCCGGCCAGATAGCCCAGCCCCAGAGCCCCACCGATGGAAAAACTCAAGGCGACGAGCAAAAACGGGGGGACGCTGCCGGTCAGCGTCGTCAGGAGGGCGAGCAGCGACCACAGGACAATGGCAATGGCGCCTATCCCTGTCGCCGCGCGCGTGCTCATTGTCACCTGGCGCCCGCGCCCCTAGTCCATGACCTGGCCGCCATTGGCCGACAGCGTGGACCCGGTGATGAACCCCGCATCGTCGGATGCAAGGAACACGACGCAGCGCGCTATCTCTTCCGGCTCGCCAAGCCGTCCAACCGGAATGAGCGGGATGATCTTCTCATTGAGCACCTTCTCGGGCACCGCGAGAACCATCTCGGTGCCGATATAACCGGGGCAGATGGCGTTTACGGTGATGCCCTTGAAGGCGTTTTCCTGAGCCAGCGCCTTGGTGAAGCCGAGCTCCCCCGCCTTTGCGGCGGAATAATTGGTCTGCCCCATCTGGCCCTTCTGGCCGTTGATGGAAGAGATGTTGACGATGCGGCCAAACCCGCGCTCCCGCATCCCCTCGATGACGGGCCGGCACATATTGAAGAGCGAGTTGAGATTGGTGTCGATCACCGCGCGCCATTTCTCCACATCCATGCGGTGAAACATTGTATCGCGGGTAATGCCGGCATTGTTAACCAGGATTTCGACCGGGCCGAGATCGGATTCCACCTTCGCCAGTCCATCGGCGCAGGCTCCAGTATCGCTCACATCCCATTTGAACACGGCGATTCCCGTCTCATCATTAAACTTCGCCGCCGCCTCTTCGTTGCAGGCATAAACCGCCGCCACCGTACAACCGGCTTCCTTCAAGGCTTTCGAACTGGCCGCGCCAATCCCGCGCGTGCCACCCGTCACCACCGCTATTCGAGACATGACGCCCCTCCCTTATTGAACCTGGACAGCTTTTTTCTTGTTCGGATTTCCTTGAAACCGGAAGCCCGGCCACCCGCTCCCCCTTGCGCGGGGCACCCCAAGGATACCATTGCGGGGTGGTTGGGCAAGGGGGAGCGGGTGGCGTGGAACATTGTGAAAGACGCGCCCCTCAACCGCGCTCCACGCACATGGCGACGCCCATTCCGCCGCCGATGCACAAGGTGGCCAGGCCCTTTTTCGCATCGCGCTTGCGCATTTCATGCAGCAGGGTCACGAGCACCCTCGCGCCCGAAGCGCCGATCGGGTGGCCGATGGCGATGGCCCCGCCATTGACATTGACCTTTTCCGTGTCCCAGCCCAGATCCTTGTTGACCGCGCAGGCCTGCGCCGCGAACGCCTCATTGGCCTCCACCAGATCGAGATCGTCGATGGTCCATCCCGCTTTTTCGAGCGCCGCGCGCGAGGCCGGGATCGGGCCGGTGCCCATGATCGCCGGATCGACGCCGGCATGGGCCCACGAAACAATCCGCGCCAGCGGGTCAACGCCGCGCTTTTCGGCCCCGGCTGAACTCATCAGCACCACAACGGCCGCGCCGTCGTTGATGCCGCTGGCATTGCCGGCGGTCACGGTGCCGTTTTCGCGGTCGAAGGCCGGGCGGAGCTTGGCGAGGCCTTCCGCGCTGATCCCCTCCTTGATGTATTCGTCTTCCTCGACAAGGGTGTCTCCCTTGCGGCCGGGAACCGTCACCGGCGCGATCTCGTCCTTGAATTTTCCGGCCTTGCGGGCGGCTTCGGCCTTGTTCTGCGAGCCGGCGGCGAAGGCGTCCTGTTCATCGCGGGTAATCTGGTACTGCCGCGCGACATTCTCCGCCGTGGTGCCCATGTGATAGCCGTTGAAGGCGTCCCACAGGCCATCGCGGATCATGGTGTCGATGAATTTGACATCGCCCATCTTGGTGCCATCGCGCAGATGTGAACAATGGGGGGCGAGGCTCATATTTTCCTGCCCGCCGGCGACAACCACGCCGCTCGACCCGTCCTCTATCTGCTGGGCGCCCAGAGCCACCGCACGCAATCCCGAACCGCACAACTGGTTCATGCCCCAGGCCGGGGCCTCAACGGGAATACCGGCGGCGATGGACGCCTGGCGGGCCGGGTTCTGACCCGCGCCGGCGGTCAGGATCTGTCCAAGGATGACTTCCGATACATCCCCCGCGCCTACATTTGCGCGTGACAGCGCCGCCTCTATGGCGATCTGACCGAGCGTATGGGCCGGCAGGCTGCTCAGTCCTCCGCCGAATGATCCCACCGGCGTGCGCGCCGCGCTTGCGATTACAATTGCACCCTTGTCACTCATAGTTGCTCTCCATACCGTGAAATACTATCTGTTGCTGCAAGGACCGGCCTCCGGCAAGCGATATGCTACTCATACATGGCCAGGCCGGTTTTGAGAATTCTCCTGATTGATCGTATGGCCGCAAAGAGAATGGCCTGCAAGGCGCCCGTCCCGGCGGCCCGCCTTTACGCTATTGCACAAATCTTGTAGTGCTGCGCACAATAATAATGCTAATCCTTTTGCAGTGCGGCATAAAGTCACAAACGGCCTTAGGGCCCGGACTCATTAGTGGCATGCAATTGTGTTTGGTCAGGAGGGTCCGGATACTGGTAAACAAGCGCAAGAACAGGCTTGTTGCCTTTTCGAGCATTGTTTGCCTGTAGGCGGGGCCTCCTGACCAAACCCTGCGGGCGAGGTGGATTTTGCCCCTGAGTGCGTTGGAAATGCTTGAAAACCAGGCAGGTTGTCTGCGCCTTTCCGCCTTCTCAGCGGCAAAATCCATCACGCACAATGGATTCCATTAATGAGTCCGGACCCTAGCTGGAGACGTATTCCACCGTGTCAAATGAAACCGAGTCGCAGAGCGATCCGATCGTCATCAAGAAGTACGCCAACCGGCGGCTTTACAATACCGATACCAGCTCTTACGTGACACTCGACGATCTGGCCGAAATGGTCAGGGCGGAGCGCGACTTCTCCGTGCATGACGCCAAGACCGGCGAAGACCTGACCCATGCGGTGCTGACGCAAATCATTGTCGATCAGGAAAGCAAGGGCCAGAATCTGCTGCCCATCGGGTTCCTGCGGCAGTTGATCCGGTTCTATGGCGACAGTATCGAAAAACTCGTTCCCAGCTATCTTGAGTTCTCCCTGGACAAGCTGACCAGCCGGCAGGATCAGTACCGCAAGCAGATGGAGGACGCCTTCGGTGTGCTGCCCCTGGATGCGGTTCAGGATCAGGCGCGGATGAATTTCGCGATGTTCGAAAAAGCCTTGGGCATGTTCAAACCCTTTAACGCCGCCATGGGCAGCGCCGAAGCGGCCAACCAGGGCGGCAAGCCCGGTTCCGGCAGCGCCGGCGCCGCGGCGGATGCCGGGGCGAAATCCGCGGGCGCACCGGGGGACATCGAGGCCCTGAAAGCGGAAATGACCGCCATGCAGGACAAGCTGGACAAGCTTTCCAGGAACAGGTCCTAGGACGTCTGGCTTTGCGGCGGCGCGTTCTGTTCGAAGTCGACGAGCTTGGGTTCCCC
This sequence comes from Hyphomicrobiales bacterium, assembly GCA_003228955.1. Classification (GTDB taxonomy): domain Bacteria; phylum Pseudomonadota; class Alphaproteobacteria; order Rhizobiales; family Methyloligellaceae; genus UBA2767. Next base: position 12,491 of record QIGN01000039.1, on the reverse strand, counting down.
AAGATAAAATCCCTGCATGTAGGACACGCCCGCCTCTTCAACCAGTTTGGCGGAGGCTTCGTCCGTCACCCACTCCGCGACCGTATCCATAGAGAAGTTTTGCGCCAGTTCCACAAATGCGCGGACCAGAATCCGGTCTTCCCGGCTATTGGGCAGATCGCGCACGAAGGACCCGTCGATCTTGATCAGATCAAAGTCGAGCAGGCGCAGTTTCTGGAATGAGGAATAGCCCGCGCCGAAATCGTCGATGGCGACCCGGCAGCCCAGTTGTTTCAGGGATTTGACGAAGTTGACGGATTCCTCGATGTCGGTGATGGCCGCTGTTTCGGTAATTTCGACCATCATGCGCCGGGTGAGCGAGCGATCTCCCTTTGCCAGCCCGCGCAGGGCGTTGAGCCACGCCGAGTCCGAAGCCGTTTCACCCGACACATTGAGCGAAAGATTGAGATTCGGAGCCGCTTTGAGAAGTTTGATGCAGAGCTCCAGCACTCTGTGGTCGATCAACCTGACCAGCCCCAGACGCTCCGCGATGGGGATGAACTCGCCAGCCGCCACAACATGACCATTGGGCTCGCGCAAACGCACCAGCGCTTCATAATAAACCGGTTTACGATCCCCTGCGCTGACGATGGGCTGAAGCGCGAGAATCATGCGCCGCTCATTGAGGGCGCGGATGATTCTGTCGGCCATTGCAATATTCTTGCGGCGCTGTGACTCGCGCTGCTCGCAGGGTTCATAGAGCGAAATTGAGTGACTTGGAGAGGCCTTGGCGCGCTCCAGCGCCTCAAGGGACCGGGACAGCAGCAAAGGCACGGTATCGGCTTGCTGGAGCAGGAGAACACAGCCCTGGCAAATGCCGGTGGAAAGCGCGCCGGCGGAGCTCTCGATTACCGAATCGCGGATTGAATCGTGAAATCTCTGGGCGATGATCTTGAGCTCATCGGGACCGCTGTGCCGCAATAGCAGGCCAAACTTGTTCGAAGAGTAGCGGCCAATCGCATCGCCATCGCGCAGCCCCGCGCGCAGGCGCATCCCGACGATCTGGATCATCTCGTCGCCGATATCGAAACCATAGACTTCGTTGATATGCGACAGGTTCTTCACCGCCACCATGATGAAGGCGCCGGTGCCATTTTCCCTTTTCAGCTCCACCAGCGCCTCTTCAAGCGCCTCGTTCAGCGCAATGCGGTTGAGGTGCCCGGTGAGCTCGTCATGCCGGCTCAGATAGAGGAGCCGCTGCTCCTCCTGATAACGGCTGTTTATGACCCGGATGATGCCGCGCGCGAATACGGGTTTGCCGAGTGGCCCGGCGATACACTGGCCATGGTTTTCAACCCACAGGACGGCCGAGTTGCGCCGGCCATTGGGGCGAAACTTGTACTGGATGGAATACCGCAATTCGTCTCCGTCCTTCGTGCCGGGAACGGAACGGATCGCATCATAATGCTGGCTGGCGAATTCGGCATCGATCAGCTGGTGGAAGGCGGCGCCGGTTTTCAGGGTGTTCGGATCATCGACCTTGAGCTGGAGGGCGGCATTTCCGGCCCAGACCATCTTGTCGCTGGCGAAGTCCCACTGGTAAGCGGTTTCACTGGCGGCATCCAGAGCCGGAAGGGGATCGAAAACGGAACCCGGCACGCCAGGGTTAGCTGCCTCACCCTTGGCGCCCGATTCAGGCAAGCCGGGCACGGACCTTCGTTCAGCCGGTTTCGTTGTCTGTGCGTTGCTCACGCGGTCATCCCCACAGCAAACGATGGCCTGCTTACCGCCCGGTGCGAGCGCCTGCTCTGCGTCAGTACAGGCCTATTGCTGCCATACTCTCAACAAGCACTCACACTAGAAAACAAGTGTTAAGAATAGGAAAACCTTAACAAAGCTGGGTTCTGGCCCGGGACTTGCGACGTGCATACCGAAATGTCGCAAAATGAGACAGGGACCCGGTCTATCGGTTAATCGAATGAAGATCACCAGGATGAGGCAAATGCAGAGCGCGCCGGACAGGAGCCGCCAGACATCGCAGGCGGCGGAGTCCCGGAGCCGTGCCATTGTGGCTGTGCCCGATACCGCCCCCGCGCGGCGTGCGCCAGCCGGCCCCGGCGCGAACCGCCGGGCATCGGCATTTCTGGCTCATCTTGCCCTGCAATATGAAGGTGTTTCGGTTCGGCGCAAACAGCGCGCAGAACGCCTCAAGGCGGCGATTGCCGGCTATGGAGCGGACGCCGCCATGCGCAATGCGCCGCGCATCCGGCCCACCCGCGATCTGACAACCTGACCCCCCGCGTCCGCGCCAGGCTCCCGTCCCCATTTTTTTCAAGGGCCTGGCAGAACACTCTAGAAAGACTGCGGCCCCACCGCGAAGTCGCGCCGCGCGGCGCGGATGGTGACGGAAAATCCGGCGATCACGTCGATCAGCGTAATCAGCGTGATGAAGAAAAACAGCGACGTCGCGGCTTCGGGAACCACCAGAAACTCAATCAGGCAGATAATGAAAACGATGGTCGACAGGGCATGGTCGACCAGCGAGTTTCCGCTTGTCCGCGTCGCCTTGAGGATTTCGATAAAGAGCAGGAAAAGCGTGCCCGTAACCAGCATGTCTGAGAGCGTGAAGGTCCACAGCGCGCCGGACAGCATCGGCGCCTCAAAAACGACCGTCTCGAAGGGCGTGCCCGTCATGAACACGATCGCATTATAGGCAATCACCGACAGGATCAGATACGGCAAACTCAGCAACATGGCGAATTCCTCGAGTTTAGCGGGTCCTGAGCCTAAAAATCGTCCTTCGGCTCCAGGATCTGACGCCCGCGATACATCCCGGTCTTCAGGTCAATATGGTGCGGCCGGCGCAGCTCGCCACTGTCCTTGTCTTCGACATAGGTGGGGTTCTTGAGCGCGTCGGAAGATCTGCGTTGCCCGCGCGTCGCCGGCGACACTTTTCTCTTGGGAACAGCCATTTAAAGTCTCTCCACAAAATTTTGCCCGCCGCCTGCCCTTGCCCGGCAAGGGTTCGAAAGCGCTCCGGAACGGATACTCACCAGCGCGGAGGGGCTTGATCGCAGTCCTTATACTTACATTTCGGGCCGAATACCAGAGGGTGCGCGAGGGTCCGGCCACCTCATTCGCGGTAGATGCAATCGAGCGGCGCGGGCGCGCGTTTCACCCGTGTTTCCATGCGCCGGGCCAGTGCGCGGGTTTTGGGGCCCGGCTTGCCGGCGTTGCGCACATGCGGGTTCGGCAGGGCGGCGGCCAGCTGCGCCGACTGGCGCGGGTCCAGCCCGGCGGCGGCGATGTTGAAATGGTGGCGCGCGGCGGCCTGGATGCCGAAGACGCCAGGGGCCCATTCCGCGATATTGAGATATATCTCCAGCATCCGCCGTTTCGGCCATAGCGCGCTCATCACATAGGCGAGCGGTATTTCTATGGCCTTGCGCAGATAGCTGCGCCTTTGCCAGAGGAACAGGTTTTTGGCCGTCTGCATGGGGATTGTGCTGGCGCCGCGCGGCCCGCCGCCGCGTTTTTCGGCGCGTTCCATGGCGTCTTCAAGCTCACCCCAGTCGACCCCCCAATGGCGGCAGAAGCGCGCATCTTCGGATGTGACAACCGCGCGCACCAGATGCGGCGAGATATTCTCCAGTGAAACCCATTCATGCTGAACGGTACGCCCGGAAAGGGCGTTGGCGGTCATCAGGCTTGAAGTAGGCGGGTTGATGAAACGAAACAGCAGAACGACCGCCAGCACCACACCCACGGCAATTGCGAAAAACATGGTCAGCAGTCTCACAAGAGTTCGGCGGCGCGAAGACATGGGCGCCGTTGTAGCGCTCTCCTCGCACGGCGGCAACGAACATGGACGCTTTGCGCAAAAACACTTATTGGAAGGATATGGGGTTTGCGTGATGAAAATGCCGGCACGGATTGTGGCTGTCGCGGCGCGCGTTGAGCAGCGGCTCACCGATTATCTCTCGGGCGTTCGCGGTCCGGCAGGACCCCCGGAACGGCTGGCGCAAGCCATGCGTTACGCCGTGCTTGGCGGCGGTAAGCGGTTTCGCCCCTTTCTGCTCATCGAATGCGCCGGTCTGTTTGGCGTCAAACTCGAAAACGCGCTCGACGCGGCGGCGGCCCTTGAATGCGTTCATTGCTATTCGCTTGTCCATGACGATCTTCCGGCCATGGATGACGATGCCCTGCGGCGCGGCCGCCCGACGCTGCATCTGGCGTTCGACGAAGCCACCGCGATCCTTGCCGGCGACGGTCTGCTGACGCTGGCCTTTGAAATACTCGCCACCCCCCAGACCCATGGCGATCCGGGCGTGCGCGGCGCGCTGGCGCTGGGTCTCGCGCGCGCCGCTGGCTGGGGCGGCATGGCGGGGGGGCAATCGCTCGACCTCGACGCGGAAGGCAAAACTCTCGGAATCGATGAAATTCGCCACTTGCAGGCGCTCAAGACGGGCGCGCTGATCGAGTATGCCTGTGTCGCTGGCGGCATTCTTGGCAAGGCGGGAGGCTCGGATCACATGGCCCTTGAAAGATTCGGGCGCCTGCTGGGCCGGGCCTTTCAACTGGCTGACGATCTTCTGGACGTCACGGGCGATGAAACAAAACTCGGCAAGGAGACCGGCAAGGATGGCGGCGCGGGCAAGGCGACGCTGGTCGCGGCGCTCGGGATGGACGCGGCGCGCGGGGAACTTGAACGGCTGGAGGCGGAAGCCATCGCGGCGCTGGACCCATTTGGGGCCCGTGCGGCAACCCTGATCGAGACCGCGCGCTTCGTCAGCCGGCGGGAGAATTGACCTTTCCGTCCGCTTTAGCGCCCTTGCCAAAGCGCTGCTCGATATAGTCCGCGACCAGCACCTTGAATTCATTGGCGATGTTCGCACCGCGCAGGGTCGTGGCCTTTTTGCCGTCGATGAAGACCGGCGCGGCGGGCTGCTCGCCGGCGCCGGGGAGCGAAATACCGATGTCGGCGTGCTTGCTCTCGCCGGGGCCGTTCACGATGCAGCCCATCACCGCCACATTGAGGGTCTCGACGCCGGGATAGCGCTTGCGCCACGCCGGCATGGACGCGCGCAGATGGTCCTCGATGTCCCGCGCCAGTTCCTGAAACACGGTGCTGGTGGTGCGCCCGCATCCCGGGCACGCCGCGACCGCGGGCGCAAAGCTGCGCAATCCCATCGATTGCAGAATGTCCTGCGCCACGCGCACTTCCAATGCGCGGTCGCCGCCCGGCTCGGGCGTCAGCGAGACGCGGATGGTGTCGCCGATGCCCTGTTGCAGCAGAATAGCGAGCGCGGCCGATGACGACACAATGCCCTTGGGTCCCATGCCCGCTTCGGTGAGCCCCAGATGCAGGGCGTAGGCGCCGCGCTTGGCCAGCGCGCCATAGACGGCGATGAGGTCCTGCACCGCGCTGACCTTGGCGGAGAGAATTATCCGCTCCGCGCCGAGCCCCAGCTCTTCGGCGCGTTCCGCGCTCAGAAGCGCGGATTGCACCATCGCTTCGTGGAGCACCCGCCGCGCGTCCACCGGTTCTGCGCTTTTGGCGTTCTCGTCCATCAGATGGGTGAGCAGTTCCTGATCCAGCGAGCCCCAGTTGACGCCGATACGGACGGGCTTGCCGTATTCGAGCGCGGTCTCGATGATGGCGGAGAACTGCGGGTCGCGCTTGGCCCTGAACCCAACATTGCCGGGATTGATGCGGTACTTGTCCAGCGCCCGGGCACAGGCGGGATGGTCTCCCAGCAGCTTGTGGCCGTTATAGTGGAAGTCGCCGATGAGCGGTACGGCAATGTCTTTCGCGCGCAGTGCGTCGCGGATATGCGGGACGGCGGCGGCCGCCTCGTCCCGGTCCACGGTGAGGCGCACCAGTTCCGACCCCGCTTCCGCGAGGGCCGCGACCTGCGCCACGGTGGCGTCCACGTCCGCGGTGTCGGTATTGGTCATGGACTGCACGACGATAGGCGACAACCCGCCGACTTCTACCCGGCCGACCATCACGGGCGTTGACCCGCGCCGCTGAATTGGGGCTGTGCTCATTGATCTAACTAAATCATTCCGGGGGGGCTTGGCCAGCGGGTGCTGGATTCCTTGCATTGTTACCCGGCCACCCGCTCCCCCGGCCCAACCACCCCGAGGGTACTCTTATTGGGTGGTTGGGCCGGGGGAGCGGGTGGCCGGGTGTGTCCATCAGGACAGGAACGCATTTACCGCCTCGCGCCCAGGGAACCGCGAATAATCGAAATCAGAAAGACGAACGCCAGCGCCATGACGATGGTTGGCCCGGCGGGCGTGGCGAGCCAGATGGAAGCGGCGATGCCTCCAATGACCCCGAGCGCGGCGATGAGGGCGGCAATGACCGCCATCTGTTCGGGCGTCGAGGAGAAGGGCCGCGCGGCGGCGGCCGGGATGATCAGCAGCGACGCGATCAGAAGGATGCCGACGAGCTTCATGGCGAGCGCCACGGTGAGCGCCAGCAGCGCCATGAACGCCGCGTTCACCCACGCCACGTTCACGCCTTCCGCCCGGGCCAGTTCCTCATGCACCGATATGGCGAGCAGAGGCCGCCAGACCCAGACCATTGCGCCAAGAATGATCGCCCCGCCGCCATAAATCCACAGCAGGTCGCGCGCTCCCACGGACAGAATATCGCCGAACAGATAGCCCATCAGATCAACCTCGCCGCGGCCAAGCACGGCGGCCGCGATCAGCCCGCCCGCCAGCGCCACATGGGCGAGAATGCCCAACAGGGTGTCCTGGGGCAGGGTTGTGGAGCGCTGCAACAGCGTCAGGATTGCGCCCAGCGCCAGCGCCACGGCAATGACGCCAAGAATAACATCGATGGACAGCAGCAGACCGGCGGCAACGCCGAGCAGGCCGCTATGGGCCATGGCCGCCCCGAAAAAGGCCATCTGGCGCCAGACAATGAAGCACCCAAGCGGCGCCGCGACAAGCGCCACGCCAAGACCGGCGAGCGCGGCCCTGATCAGAATTTCGTCGAGCATGTCATACCCTGCGACCTGTAGCCTGAATCCAGCCGTGAGGGTTCGCATACCATGCGACCGAAAACCACCCCTTCGGGCGTATTCCAGAAGGCCGGTTTTGTGCTATTCGTCGGTGCGGCTCAACCGCAGAATACGCCCCCCGCAAGCAGCTCCTTGGGGTTCAGGCGAATTGAGGACGAAAAGAAACGTGAGTACGGAAAGCGCAAAACGCTACTGCCTTATCGGCGCGGGCGCCTGCGGCCTTGCGGTCGTGAAGAATTTCGCGGAGCGCGGCATCCCGTTCGACTGCTTCGAGAAAGAATCCGGCGTGGGCGGCATCTGGAACCCGGACTGCCCGAGCCATGTCTATGAGACCATCTGCCTGAACACGTCCCGCAGCCTGACGAAATATGTCGATTTCAACCCGCCCCAGGGCACGCCTGAATTCATGAGCAAGGATCAGGCGATTGACTATGTGCGCTCCTATGCGCGCCAGTTCAAGCTCCATGACCACATCACCTTCAACACAACTGTCGAGAAGGTCGAGAAGAACGGCGGCAAATGGCTGGTGACCGTGTCCGGCGACAAGCGCCCGCGCGTCTATGACGGCGTGGTCGTCTCCAACGGCCACCACTGGGACCCCAGAATGCCCGACTATCCCGGCAAATTCACCGGCGAGACCCTGCACGCCATCGATGTCAAGACGAGAGACCAGTTGCGGGACAAGCGGGTGCTGGTGGTGGGCGCGGGCAATACGGGGTGCGATCTGGCGGCGGACGCCGCGCAGCTGTCGCGCTCGGTGGAGCACTCCATGCGGCGGACATACTATTTCCTGCCCAAATTCATTTTCGGCCGCCCCATGGACAAGTGGCTGGACCGCACCCAGCGCTGGCCGGTGCCGCGCAAATTCCTGCGCTGGATGTATGGCATGGCGGTCTATTTCGCGGTCGGGCCCTATGAGCGCCTCGGCCTGCCGAAACCCGATCACAAGATTCTCGAGTCCTTTCCCAACTCGGCATCCGCCTATCTCGACCATCTGGCGCATCACCGGATCAAGCCGCGCCGCGATATCGAACGGCTCGACGGCAAAAAGGTCATTTTCACCGACGGCGAGGAAAGCGAAATCGATCTGATTGTCTACGCCACCGGCTATCACCTGACCTTCCCCTTCATGGACAAGAGCTATCTGGCCAATGAGGACGGGTCCTCGCCTTTGTTCCTGAAGGTGTTCCACCGGGAGATGGACAATCTGTTCGCCTGCGGGCTGGTGCAGCCGGCCGATGGCGGCTTCTGGCAGCTGGCCGACTATCAGGCGCAGCTGATCGCCACATTCCTGGTGGCCCAGGAATGCGCGCCGTCAAAGGCCGCATGGTTCCGCAAGGTCAAGGCGAGCGCGAACCCGGCCACCGACCATGGGGTGAAATATATCGACTCGCCGCGCCACAAGCTGGAGGTGCAGCATTACCGCTACCGCACGGCGATCAAAAAGCTGCTGAAGAAGTTCGGCCCCGTGGCGGAGATGTCCTATCCGGCGCACGCGCATTCCGGCGCGATGGAGACAGAGCGCGCAACGGGCGGAAAGCGGCCGCTCCAGCCGGCGGAGTATCACTAAGCAGGATCGACTATCGGCTGCCCGTTGAACAGATTCGACGCCTTCTTCATCGTGAAAGCCGACATTAATGCGCCGACGTGATGACTTCCGTAAATGACCCGAAGCGGACACTAGCGCACTGTCCCGAAGCAAGGCCCTCCAGTCCGGTCCGACCAATGCTTGTGGCAGTCCGCACCCACCTGAAAGGCCGACCACGCAAAAAAGCGTGACCCACCAAGTGGAAACGAAACAGTTTCCGCCAAGTGGCCGGATGACGGAATGCGCCGGCCTGCCTATAAGAAAAGCAGCCACACCCCGGGGGGATACCGCATCCCTGATCGCAAGGTCTTGCAATAATGGCGAAGCTCGTTCGCGCGCAAAAAGGCATGGTCGTCGCGCCGCATCACCTGGCGGCGGAAGCCGGTTGCGCGATCCTGCGCGAGGGCGGCAATGCCATCGAGGCCATGATCGCCGCGTCGGCCACGATCATGGTGGCCTACCCGCATATGAATGCGCTGGGCGGCGACAATTTCTGGCTCATCAGCCAGGGCGGCAAACCGCCCCTTGCTATCGACGCCTGCGGCGCTGCGGCGCGGCTGGCGGATGCAGACTTTTACCGGGACTCGGGACATGACGCGATCCCCTCACGAGGGCCGCTAGCGGCACTGACGGTGGCGGGCGCTGTCTCCGGATGGCAGGAAGCACTCAAGGCGAGCGCGGCCATGGGCGGCAGGATGCCGCTTGGCCGTTTGCTGGAAGCGGCAATCAGCCACGCGCGCGAAGGCGTGACCGTGCCGAACACGCTGCATGTCAATGCGGCCGGCAAGCGCGGCGAACTGGAAGATGTCGCCGGTTTCGCGGACGTGTTTTTGCCGGGCGGCACGCCGGTCGCGGAGGGCGCCCGGTTCAGGCAGCCGCGCATTGCGGCAGCGCTGGAGCGTCTGGCCGAAGCGGGTCTGGACGATTTTTACCGTGGCGATCTTGCCCGCTCCATGGCCCGGGATCTGGAAGCGGCGGGCAGCCCGTTGCGGCTTGAAGACCTGGAAGCCCATGGCGCGCTCAATGTCGATCCGCTGTCGATCGAGCTCAAACATGGCCGCGTCTACAACATGCCGCCACCGACCCAGGGACTGGCGTCCCTGATGATCCTGGGGGTATTCGAGCGCCTAGGTATCGCAGCAGCTGATGACTTTGATTATGTGCATGGGCTGGTTGAGAGTGCCAAGCAGGCTTTTCTCGTCCGCGACGCCCACGTCACCGACCCGGCCTATATGGATGTGGACCCGGCCGGATATCTCACCGCCGCAGCCCTGGACAAACGCGCCGCGGCCATCGACCCCGAAACCGCCCTGCCCTGGCCGCGGGAGGCAAAACCCGGCGACACGGTGTGGCTCGGCGCAATCGATGGCGAAGGCAACGCGGTGAGCTTCATTCAGAGCATCTACTGGGAGTTCGGGTCTGGCCTCGTACTGCCCGAAAGCGGCGTGCTGTGGCAAAACCGGGGAACCAGTTTCGCCCTGGATCAGGAGTCGGTAAACACGCTGAAGCCGGGCCGCCGCCCGTTCCATACAATCCAGCCGGCGCTGGCGCTCTTTACCGATGGTCGGGTGATGCCCTATGGCACCATGGGCGGGGAGGGCCAGCCGCAAACCCAGTCGGTCCTCTATACGCGCTATGCCCATTTCGGGCAGGACCTGGCGCGGGCGATTGACGGGCCGCGCTGGCTGCTGGGGCGCACATGGGGCGCGGAAGCGACAAATCTGCGCATCGAAAACCGATTCGGGGAGAGCGTCTATGAGGCGCTGCGCGCGGCCGGCCATGATGTCGAAGTCATCGGCGCATATGATGACGTAACGGGTCACGCGGGCGCGCTTGTGCGCCACCCCGACGGCTCGATAGAAGGCGCCTCGGACCCGCGCTGCGACGGAGCCGCGACCGGCTTCTAGCTCCGCGTCACCAGCCAATCGCATTTGGCAGCCACGTTGCGATTGCCGGGAACTGGAACAGCAATATGACCGCAATCACCTGCAGCACCACGTAGGGCATCACGCCCACATAAATGTCCCCGCTGGAAACTTCAGGCGGCGCGACCCCTTTCAGGAAAAACAGCGACCAGCCGACAGGCGGGGTAAGGAAAGAAGTCTGGAGGACAAGGCAAACCAGAATTGCGATCCACACCATATCGGCGCCAGTCGCGTTCAAAATAGGAAGGAACAGCGGCAGGACGATGTAGGAAATCTCGATCCACTCGAGGACGAACCCGAGGATGAACAGCAGGAACAGCATGAAGATGATATCCGCCGTCGGGCCGCCGGGAATGAGTTCAAACAATTGCAAAACCAGTTCATCGCCATCAAGACCGCGGAATGCGAGCGAGAAGGCCTGCGCGCAAATCAGGATAAAAAACACCATGGCGCTGATCCGCAGCGTACTGCGCACGGTCTCGGTCAGCACCTGCCAGGACAGCCTGCGGGCGATGAGGGCAACCAGTATGCTTCCCAGCGCGCCAATCGAGGCTGCTTCCGTCGGCGCGGCAATGCCGCCGATGATCGAACCCAGCACGGCGATGATCAGCAGGATCGGCGGCAGGACGACTTTGATGATTTTGACAAGTAGCTGGAGCCTAGAAACTTCCGCGCGCTCATCGGCCGGAATCGCCGGCGCCATGTCGGGCCGCAGCCAGCCCACCATCAGCAGATACACGACATAGATGGCCGCGAGCAGCAGGCCCGGGATCATGGCGGCGGCGAACAGCGTGCCGAGCCCCTGGCCAAGAATGTCCGACAGTAGAATGAGCACGAGGCTGGGGGGAATGATCTGCCCCAGCGTGCCCGAGGCGCAGATGGTTCCGCAGGCCAGCGACTTGGAATAGCCGCGCCGCAGAAACACCGGTAGCGTCAGCAGCCCGAGCGTCACGACCGTCGCGCCGACAATGCCGGTGGAGGCGCCCATCAGCACGCCGACGAGGATAATGGCCAGACCCATGCCGCCGCGCAGGCCGCCCATCGCATGACCGATCACGTCGAGCATTTCGTTGGCGATCTTCGATCGTTCCAGCATCACGCCGATGAAGACGAATAGCGGGATCGCCATCAGCGTATAGTTTTCCATCAACCCGAAAATGCGCTGCGGCAGCAGGTTGAACAGCGTCATGCCAAAGCCGAGATAGCCAAAGAACAGCCCCGCCGTGGCCAGAGCGATGGCGACGGGAACGCCAATGAAGAGCATCCCGAAAAAACTCAGGCCCATCAATATTGCGAGGGTTTCATTTTCCATTTCAGGCCGCGCCTCTCAGCAACAGCGCCGAGCGGATGACGTTGGCCACCCCCTGCAACGCCAGGAGAAAAAATCCGAGCGGTATAAAGGCGCGCAGCAAAAAGCGGTATGGGAGACCGCCCGGATCCGGCGAGCCCTCACCAAGGGAATAGGCCTGGTAGACGAAATTCAGAGAGAGCTCGAAAATGATTATCGAGACGATGACCGTCAGGATAGCCGCCGCAAGATCGATCATCGCTTGCAGCTTCGGGCTGAACCCGTCGAAGAAAATATCGACCCGTACATGATCGCCGTGCCTGAGCGCATAGGACATGCCGATGAGCGCGATCGGCGACATCAGGTGCCATTCAAGCTCCTGGAGCGACATGGGGCCGATGCGAAACAGGTAGCGCAAGATGACATTGAAGGCGACGATAAGGACGATCGCCAGGCAAATCCACGCCGTCCCGCGCCCGACCCAATCGATGAACCGGTCTATCGCGTCCACCGCCGATCGGGCGGAAATTTCCGATTTTGCCGCTTTCCCCGTCATGGTCCCCCAACCGCATCCCGGTTCGATCTGGCGGCTGGCGCCGCAGTCTCCAGATGTCGCCAATATATCCTGAACGGTGAAAAATAGTGGAAAACGGCGCCGGGCGATACCGGCGCCG
>QIGN01000010.1 GCA_003228955.1 Hyphomicrobiales bacterium | reverse complement strand
CCCGGAGGTGAGAGCCGAAAAGAACGGCAGCCTGTAATCGCGGCCCCAGGCAAGGTATGCGCCGTAGTAGGTGGTATCCAGCGATTCGTTATAATTCGTGACGGCCGGGAACGCCGACGCGGTAATGGTCTCATTGTAATCCTGATAAATTCCGCGAACGTCCAGCCCCAGGGCGAAGTGCTTGCGAGGTGCCGGGCGGGTTACGCCCATGATGCCGGAGCCATAGTGCAACTTGGACTGTATCGAGACGCCCCAGTGGTCCACGTCCCTGTCGGACGAAGAGATCAACTGGCCGGTCTGAATCGAGGAAAAATCGAATACGCCCGCCAAGACGGTAGAGGGATCGAGAAGCGAAGGGATGGCGCAACTGTCTGCGCCGCTCGTCGTGCAGACCGCGGAACCGTCATTGCTGATGCTGGCCCAGAATCCGTTGAGGGAAAGCGACTGGGTGCCATTGACCGGCACCTCGAACGAGGCGGTGCCGTTCCACCCGATTTCGTCGATGAAATCCTCCGAAGCTTTGAAGGTTTCCAACAGAGCTTGGGGCGGCACATTGACAGCGCGGATCATGAGAGATGGTACATCCGGCAGGGTCAGGATCGCCGTGCCTGCGCCGACGCTGATGGTCGCATTGCCGACCTTCATGGAGCCGGAGTCCTGCGCGGCTACTGGTGCGGCGAACACAAATGACGCCAGCATTAGGCCCGCAATAAAACGGCTTGAAGATTTCATGGAAAATGCGCCCCCCACGCAGACTCATTTTGTATGCTTGGAATGAGTATATACGATGGCGGACGATTTTCGCCACATTTAGCCCCCTCCCGACTGAATCTTCACAGAAGTGGCAAATTGGCAACAGTGGAGTAGAAGGACACCGAAACAGAGGCATTTCCCTGCAAAACCGGAATGTCAGCTTAGGGTCAACTTCGGTCGGACAGGCTGGCCGCCTGCAATGTCCACTGTTGGTCCCAATAACTGCCATACGGCAATCGGCTCCAAACGTTCTTATAAAATACAGAGAGGCCGTTTATCCAAATTGGAATACTACCGCCTAATTTCCGCGAATTCGCCACGGGCGCGGAAGCGCACCAGATATTCCGGCACAACCGCATCGATCGGCACCGCCTCGATGCCCAGGCCTTTGAGGTTCCGTTTGCTCGCATTCGCGGCTACCGAGACCACATTGTCGCGCTCGAGCAGACGCACCTGATCCACCGTCAGTATCGGCGAGGGGAGCAGTTGCATGAACCGCGCCATGAACCGCGCGGCCCAGAACGGCAGGGGAAGAAGCAGCGCGCGGCGTCCGCTATGGCGCAGCACACGCTCAAGCACCTGCCTGAAGGTGAGAATTTCCGGCCCGCCAAGTTCGAACATCCTGGCCTGCGCCGCGCGGTCGCCAAGCACCGCGACAACGGCCTTGGCCACATCCCCGGAATAAACAGGCTGAAACCGGGTTTTGCCGCCGCCAATCGAGGGAAGCATGGGGAACATGCGGGCCATCGCGGCGAAGCGGTTGAAAAAATCATCCTCGGGACCGAACACCACTGAAGGGCGCAGGATAACCGCCTCGGGAAAGGCCTTGCGGACATTGGTTTCGCCGGCGGCCTTGGACTGGGCATAGAGGGCAGGCGCGCGCGCATCCGCGCCAATCGCCGAAACATGCACCAGCGCCCTGGCCCCGGCGGCCTTTGCCGCGCGCGCGACATTGCCCGCGCCCTCGGCATGAACGGAAGAAAATTTCTGCTTGCCGCTCTCGAACAGAATGCCAACAAGATTTATGACGGCGTCCGCGCCCTCGGCCGCTTGCAGAACGGAGCCGGGATACCGCAGATTCGCCTGCACCGCATGGATTTGCCCGACACCGCCGAGCGGTTGCAGATGGCCCGCCAGATCGGGCCGGCGCACGGCGATGCGTATCCGGCATCCCGTGCGCGCCAGCGCCTGGGTCACGTGACGCCCCAGAAAACCCGAACCGCCATAAATCGTGACCAGACTTGATGAGTCCAACGCGATGGCCATGTGGTTTGCCCTCTCGATGCCGAAGTACCGCGAATTCCCCGGCCCTGCGCGCCGGAAAACATCGCACTTCACGATTACACCGCGCGGGCCCCCATGTGAAGTGGGCGTTCGCGCGAAGGGCACGGGCGCGCCAATTGACAAGCGTTGCGCGCTCTCTTAACTGGAGGGCGGTGCGCCCAGGTGGCGGAATTGGTAGACGCGCTGGCTTCAGGTGCCAGTGGCCGCAAGGTCGTGGAAGTTCGAGTCTTCTCCTGGGCACCACGCTTCGCCCTTACGGGCTACGCATGGCGCAGAGAGCCCGAAATGCATTCCAAATGAGGCCACCCCCATGACGGTTGAACTCCATCAGGGCGATGTTCCCGCCGGTCTCGATTTCGGCGGCGCCGTCGCCATCGATACCGAGACGCTTGGACTCAATCCGTTGCGCGACCGGCTGTGCCTGGTGCAGCTTTCGGGCGGCGACGGCAACGCCCATCTGGTGCAGATCGCCAAAGGGGCAAACGATGCGCCGAATCTCAAGGCGCTCCTGGCCGACCCGAAGATCGAGAAGCTGTTCCACTTCGCCCGGTTCGATATTGCCGTTCTGTTTCACACTTTTGGTGTAATGCCGGCGCCGGTTTATTGCACCAAGATCGCTTCGAAGCTGGCGCGCACATTCACCGACCGGCACGGATTGAAGGATTTGTGCAAGGAACTGCTCGACATCGATTTGTCCAAGCAGCAGCAGTCATCCGACTGGGGCGCGGAAAACCTGTCCTCTGAACAGCGCGACTATGCCGCCTCTGATGTGCTCTATCTGCACCAGTTGAAGGACAAGCTCGATGCAATGCTGGCGCGCGAGAACCGCGAAGAGCTGGCCGGGGCCTGTTTTGAGTTTCTTCCCGCGCGCGCCCGGCTCGATCTGCGCGGCTGGCCGGATGTGGATATCTTCTCGCATTAGGGGGTTTTGCATGAAACCGGAAGAGCCAGGCCACCCGCTCCCCCTTGCGCGGGCCACCCCAAGGGTACCATTCCGGGGTGGCTGGGTTAGGGGGAGCGGGTGGCCTGGAAAACTTTAAAAAACCCCGGAGCCCGGGCTCATCCGGCCCCAATGTGAGCAAAGTTTGCACAAATAGTCGAAAAGGAAATGCCGGACATTTGGGTCATGCGGGCAAAAGGGACTAGGATCGGCGGTTATGACCACCGAAGCGCGACATCCCTTCACCGGGCAGGATCGGACATTTGCCGCCGCCGCGGGGGGTGGGGAATGGTCCAAGACAATGGAGCGCGCACGCGCGCACAGCCGGCTTGTCGCCCGTCTCCGGATTGTGCTGCCCCTGCTTGCCGTGGGTGTGGCCGGCCTCTATTTCATTTCGCCCAAGATCCAGATGACCATTGGCGGCGTAAATGCCAGCGTCGCCGGCGTGGTGATCGAAAAAGGCCGTCTGAGGATGGTCAACCCCAAGCTGGAGGGGGTCAACGCCGAGCAGGGCGCCTATGTGGTGACAGCCGACTATGCCGAGCAGGTGGTCGCGAATCCGGATATTATCTATCTGACCGAAATCAGGGCGGAGATGAACAATGCCGGGAAAGGCTGGTCCCGCATGACCGCGCCGAAGGGTGTATTCGAGACCAAGACCGAGAAACTGGAACTGATCGGCGATATCCGTACGGCCCAGAGCGGAGGCATGACGGCTCGGTTGAGCCGCGCGTCCATCGACATGAAGAAGCAGCTCATTATATCGAATGAACCGGTGGACGTGGACTTTCTCAATGGCACCGTGCGCTCCGATGCAATGACCATCCATACCGGCGAGAGGCGCGTGATCTTTCGCGACAATGTGCGCGTGAATATCCGCAAACGGCCCCAGCAGTAGGCAGCGGCCAACCAATGAGGCATGTCCATATGGCGAACACAGTACCAGGGCGCATGGCCGCGGCCGGAATAGCATTGGCCCTTGCGGTGCTGTTCGCACCCATGATGCCGGCGGCGGCGCTGGCGCAGAATGTCGGCTCGAGTTTTGGCGGTTTTTCAGGAAACTCCAATGAACCCATCGACATCGAAGCCGACGCGCTGGAGGTGCTGGACGGGGAAAAGATCGCAATTTTCAGCGGCAATGTGAGAGCCAGGCAGGGCACTATGACCATGCGTTCCAAACAGCTGAAGGTAAAATACGCCGGGGAACCTGCCGGGGCGGCGGACCCTGATGCCAGGAAAGTGAGCACGGGGGAAAAAAAGAAATCCGGCGGCTCGCAGATCACTTCCATCCGGGCTGAGGGTAAGGTTCTGATCGAATCGGGCGACGATCAGTCCGCGACCAGCAGCTGGGCCTTCTTCGACGTCATCAAGCAGACCGTCACGCTTGGCGGAGATGTCGTGTTAAGCCAGGGCGGAAATGTGTTAAGGGGCGACAAATTGATCATCGATCTGAAAACCAACCGGAGCCGGATTGTGAATGAGGGTGACGGGGAAAAACGCCAGCGCGTTCGCGGGCTGTTCATGCCCCAGAAATCAGGCGCTCAATGACCGGGATTTCTCGGCGGGTACATCCCTGAGTTTTCACCATATGTTAACCGGCAAGGACTCAACTGGGAGTGAAAGGTTCGGTGGGTAGGCTGTTGTCATTTCCTGGACGGCGCACCTCCGCTCAAAACCCCTCGGGCGGCGCGTTTGACGAGCAGGGGTTTGAACCGGATCCGGCGGGCGTTGCGGACACGGCCCGCGGCCGTTTGACGGTCAACTCCATATCAAAGAGTTTCAGGAAGCGCCCCATAGTGCGCGGCGTTTCGCTGACCATCCAGCGCGGTGAGGTTGTGGGCCTGCTTGGACCCAACGGCGCAGGCAAGACGACGGTTTTCTATATGATTACCGGCCTCATTTCGGCCGATGAAGGAAACATCGAAATTGACGGACAGGACATCACCAGGCTGCCGATGTACCGGCGCGCGCGCCTCGGGATTGGTTATCTGCCGCAGGAAGCTTCGATCTTCAGGGGTCTTACGGTAGAGCAGAATATTCGCGCCGTGCTCGAACTGACCGAGCCCGACAAACCAACAAGAGAGGCGCGTCTGGAATCGCTGCTGGAGGAGTTCAAGATCACGCGGGTACGCAAATCGCCCTCCATCGCTCTTTCGGGCGGTGAGCGCCGCCGCGTCGAGATCGCCCGCGCGCTGGCGAGCAATCCCTCTTTCATGCTTCTTGACGAGCCTTTTGCCGGCATCGACCCCATTGCCATCGGCGACATCCGCGACCTGGTCCGCCAGCTGACCGGACGGGGAATTGGGGTTCTGATCACCGACCACAATGTCCGCGAGACGCTCGATCTGGTAAACCGGGCCTACATCATCCATGACGGCCAGTTGCTGACCGAGGGCACGCCGGAAGAAATTATTGCCAATGAGGACGTAAGGCGTGTTTATCTCGGCGATGAATTCAGCCTCTGATTCGGTTTTGTTGAACCCGGAGCCAAGCCACCCGCTCCCCCTTGCAGGGCCACCCCGTAATAGTACCCTTGGGGTGGCCGGGAATACTTAGCTAAACGCTCCAGAACGGTTTCATTGGTTCCGTTTCAGAAATCCGACTGACAGGACATACCCGATGTCGCTTTCACCCAAACTGGAGCTCAGGCAGGGCCAGAGCCTGCTGATGACGCCGCAGTTGCAGCAGGCAATCAAGATGCTGCAGATGTCCAATCTCGAACTGACGGAATTCGTTGAATCCGAACTGGAGCGCAATCCGCTTCTGGAGCATCGCGAAAACGCGGACGATTCCGGCGAGCGGCGCTCCGGCGAAACATCCGAACCGGCCGGAAAACAGAGCACGGAAGAAACCGGCGACGCCTCGCAAAGCGAAGAGGGTATGGATCTGGCCACCAGCACGCGCCAGCGCGACGCGGAGAATGTATTCGATACGGATGCGGAAAACGTATTTCCCGAGGCGGCCGATCCCGCGCCGACGCCGAGCCTCGAGAACTGGGCCTCGGCGGGCGCCGGCAATACCACCGGCGGCGGCGGGACGGATGTCAACCTCGAAGCCTTCGTTGCCGCCGAGGTCTCCTTGCAGAATCACCTGATGGCGCAGTTGCCGCTGGCCGTTTCCGACCCGGTGAAACTTCTCGTCGGCAATCACCTGATCGACATGATCGATGAAGATGGATATGTGCGCGGCGATTTCGACGCGCTTGGCGAGCGCCTTGGCGCGCCGATGGAATTGATTGAGGACACGCTGGCGACCTTGCAGACGTTCGAGCCGGCGGGTGTCTTCGCGCGCGATCTGGCGGAGTGTCTGACCCTGCAGCTGAAGGAACGCAACCGCTTCGACCCGGCGATCGAGGCCCTGCTGGCAAATCTCCATCTCCTCGGGGCGCGGGATCTCGCCGGGCTCAAGCGCGCCTGCAATGCCAGCGACGAAGATCTTGCCGACATGATCGCCGACATCAAATCGCTGGAGCCCAAACCCGGACTTAAATTCGGCAAATCCTCCCTCCAGCCCGTGGTGCCGGATGTGTTTGTGCGCAAGCGCCCCGATGGCAGCTGGCTGGTCGAACTCAACTCCGAGACCCTGCCCAAAGTGCTGGTGAACCAGGCCTATTACGCGACCGTCAGCAAGACCGCGAAGGACAAGAAAGACAAGAGCTACCTGCATGGCTGCCTTCAGACCGCCAACTGGCTGGTGAAAAGCCTGGATCAGCGCGCGCGCACGATCCTCAAGGTGGCCCGGGAAATCGTGAAGCAGCAGGACGCGTTCCTGACCAGCGGCGTTCAGTATCTGCGGCCCCTGAACCTCAAGACGGTCGCCGACGCGATTGAAATGCATGAGTCCACCGTGAGCCGCGTCACCAGCAACAAATACATGGCCACCACCCGCGGCACGTTCGAGTTGAAATATTTCTTCACCTCGGCCATTCCCTCATCGGGCGCCGGGGAAGCCCATTCATCCGAAGCGGTGCGCCACCGGATCAAAGCGCTCATCGACGATGAACCGGCGGCCAAAATTCTGTCGGATGACAAAATCGTCGATCTGCTGAAACGCGACGGGATCGTTATTGCCCGCCGCACGGTCGCCAAATACCGGGAGTCCATGCGGATTCCTTCATCCGTCCAGCGGCGGCGGGAAAAGAAAATGCCGCCTGGCTGATCATAAGTCCGCATACCCGCTCGGTTTTCTCCCATCCAGACTATCGAAAAGCGCACGATTCCGCCAAAATTTTTCACTGTTAACAAACTGTGCAACCAATTTTTGCACGGCTCAAATTCGGTTTGACTCTTCTCCGTGCCGTGGTCTAGTTTCCCCAGCCTGCGGCAACCGGCATCAGAATGAGGCCCGGCCGCAAAGCTGTTGAGCATTGGACCCATCCAGAAGCATGGGGCCGATTTCAGAGGGTATTCCTCTTGGCCCCGGCCCACTGTGAAATGTGGCGGCGCAGTCGCGAATTGGGACGAGGCGATGGCAATACAGGTCACCGGTAAGAATCTGGATGTTGGCGAGGCATTGCGAACCTACGTGTCAGACCGTATCGAAATGATCGTGGATAAATTTACCGGCCAGACTCCCTCGGGACATATCCGCATCGAAAAAGCGCATGGCGCCTTCGTCACCGGCTGCACCATACAGCTGCGCTCGGGACTGAGCCTGGAAGCGCGCGGCGAGGCGGGGGACGCCTATGCCAGCTTCGACCAGTCGCTTGAGCGTCTGGAAAAACGCCTGCGCCGCTACACGCGCCGGCTGAAAAAGCACCGCGGTCAGACTGAGGAAAAATCGCAAGCTACCGAGGCGCCCTACTATGTTATTCAATCCGCAAAGGATGAAGAGCCGGAACCGGAAAGCGACAATCCCGTTGTTGTCGCCGAAACCCAGACCGTAATCCGCGAATTATCCGTCAGCGATGCGGTGATGCAGCTGGATATGGCGGAGCATCCTCTTCTTGTTTTTCAAAATGCCCGCCATGGCCGGATCAACATCGTTTACCGGCGCGACGACGGCAATATCGGATGGATCGATCCCGGCGGCCCCCTGCCGCGGGAAAATTAGCAACCGCCCGGCTGAAAAGACCAGGCGGCAGTCAAAATCAGAGGTTGGAATCAAGTCACATGGATCTACGCGATCTTATAAGTTTCGAGGGAATTTTCTCCTCCCTGAAGGCGAAGAGCAAAAAGCACGCCTTGCAGGAGCTTTCCGCTTTGGCGGCGACGCTCACCGGCCTGCCTGAACGCGACATCTTCGATACGCTGCTGCAGCGTGAACGCCTCGGCTCGACCGGCGTCGGGCAGGGGATCGCCATTCCGCACGGCAAACTGGCCGGACTGGAGGGCATCACGGGCCTGTTCGCGCGCCTGGAAAAGCCGATCGATTTCGAGGCGGTCGACGGGGAAAAGGTGGATCTGGTGTTCCTGCTGCTGGCGCCCGAAAGCGCCGGCGCCGACCATCTCAAGGCACTGGCGCGGATATCGAGGTTTCTGCGCATGCCCTCCGCGGTTGAAAACCTGCGGGCGGCCGGCACAACCGAACAGATCCAGACGGTTTTCACCGAAGCCGAAAAAGAACACGCGGCGTAAGCCGGACTTCTTTCGGCTGTTGCGCTCACTTTTTGCTACTATACCGCTCACCATCACCGCACCCCCTCCCAACCACCCATGAATGGTACCTTATTGGGTGGTTGGGAGGGGGTGCGGTGGTGGTGAGCGGTCCGAACGCCGGACTCTAACGCCGGGCCCTAATGAACGCTGACCGGCTCCAGTTCATACTCAAAGGCGCTGGCGATGGCCGAGTTACGGCTGTCGGTGAGCCCGAGCGGCGTCCCGTCCGCGCCAAGCAGGGCGTAGAAATCGATGCCATCGGGCAATCCGGTCGCGGCCGGGAAGAGATCGCGCACCTGGTCGGCGTCGACCTGTTTGACATAGGCGATCTGGCCATCGCCAAGACGCGCGAAATCGAGCGTGCTCATGACAGCCGCCTGAAGTATCTCGTTATGTCTGTTTTCCACCATATTCGCCTCCTTTGTTTCTGGCAGGCTGGAATTTGCAGGCCACGGCCGTGCAAATGCGCCGGGGGGAGTTTTTTCCCTATCGCTGCGCTAATTGAGGGGCTTAATCCGCCTGGTTGATTTCAACCTTCCGGGTCAGCCGTTCAGGCTCGGGGCGTTCCAGATCGATAGACAGCAGGCCATCGCCCAAATCGGCTGTCCGGACCTCGATGCCGTCAGCCAGGACAAAGACCCGTGAAAACTGCCGGGCGGCTATGCCGCGATGCAGGTAAACACGCGCTTCATCGTCATCGTCATCGTCGGCCTGCCCGCCACGGATCGTCAGCTGGCTGTTTTCCACCGATATATCGAGCTGGTCCTTGTTAAAACCCGCAACAGCCAGCGTGATGCGAAGCAGATCGGCGCCATCGCCATTTGCCAGCCGCTCGATATTGTACGGCGGATAGCCATCACCCGCACCTTTGGCGACACGGTCGAGGATGCGCTCGATTTCGTCGAACCCCAGCAACAAAGGAGAATTGAGAAGTGAATTGCGCGACATGTCTATAGCCCTATCTTCAGCGACCGGTATGTCATGTTCGCCCCCTTGACCCGTATCGGCGTCAAAGCAGCTGGCCCGGCCCAAACTGGCGCCGGGGTATCATGGTCTGTATATGGGGTTCGCTCAGGCGCGATGCAAGCGGCTGTGCAGAGGGTCAATAGTCATCCCGGCTCTTTTCCCACTCGAACTATCGGGGGAATCGTGGTGTGGTATCAAAGGCGAACGCGAAGCAAGAGGTAAAACTGTCATGACAAAAGCCAAGGCCCGGGCCCGGGCAAAAGCGAGAGCCAAGGCCAAGGCGGCGAAGCCAGGGGCCAAAGGCGCAAAGCCCGAAGCCCAGATACGCACCGGGCATTTTGACGCCAAGTCCAACGCCATGCGGAATATCGGCGGCGGCGCGAACATCAAGTCCGCGGCCGGAATGAAGCGCGGAGCCGCGCGCTCGCGCTAGGCCATTCGGAACGGGTTTGTCCCGCCTTCCTGCCAGCGTTCCGCGGCCGGCGTAGCTGACGCCTTTTTTATGTTTCGGCGCATCTTTACGATTTGACTTTTTTGCGGGGAGGATGGGCATCCAGGGCCACAGGGCGAGACATGAACGAGAATTTTTATAGAGCATTCCTGGCTATCATAGTCATTCCCTACGCCCTGATGTTTCTGGTCCTCCTCTGGAATGTGGCCGGACCTTTCATACGCTCGCGCCTGTTGCGCGACGCGGACCGGGACAAACTGACATCACCGAATTGGAAATCAGGGCCCGGCGCGGGGGAATAACCCGCGACCGTCAAGGAGCCGGTTTCAACCGGCGGCTTTACAGCCTGCCAAGTATCAGCAATGACAGAAACAGCCCCTGCAGGGAGCGCAGTGGATCTCTGCGGGCCGGCCTCGGGGTTGCATAGGAATATGAATAATACTGCGTTCGATAGGGCCGATAGTAGCTCCCGAGAACATAGGTGCGTTCATTCCCATACTCATATGCGTATCCATACCCGTACTCATAGGGGGGCCGGTATCGTTCGCGCGGATAAGGATCGCGGTATCGCCCGCGCGAATAAGGGGCGCGGTATTGCTCGCGCGGATACGGATAAGGGTCGCGGTATTGCTCGCGCGGATAAGGGGGACGGCGAACCTCGGCCCGGGCGCCGGGCTCGCCAGCGGACATATCCCCTCCGGCCTGCACGTCATCCGTCTTGACCAACGGCGCGGCCAAAACAATTGCAAATACGAGGGCAAGGTTACGCAACTTCATTACCGCCTCCACCTGGGAGAAAAACAGAATCAATCCCTGGCAGGGTAAAATGCAAAACCTACGAAACCATTGATGAAATCCCTGGCGTGGCCGAGGGGTCCATACAGGGAGGGCGTTAGGAGGGGAAATGGTGGAGCCAGACGGGATCGAACCGACGACCTCGTGAATGCCATTCACGCGCTCTCCCAACTGAGCTATGGCCCCACACTTGCCGCTTCATCTCAGGGTCTGCCCCGGCAAAGCGCAACTTTCTCTAGTTAGGCCGCGCCGAAAGCGCAATCAAGCGAAACCTGCCGGCAAGGGCGGCGGACCGCAGGCCATGGATAAACAAGCGCCTTCAGGTTTCGTCCTTGGTTTCGACGGGCGTGCCGATAATCTCGGTTACGTTGGATTCGCCGTCTTCCTCATCGTCTTCAATGAAGACATCCTGATTGTCATCGGGCGGTATATCCGCCTCATCGTCGCCGAGACCGGCAAGCTTTGCTTCATCGTCGACCTCTTCCTCCGCGGCCGCCTCATCGAGGCTGACCAGTTCAGGTTCTGGCGGGGGCGCCTTCTTATCGGGCGCAGCCGCGCCATCGGCCTCGGGCTCCGCTGTTTCCACGGCAGGCGCAGGCGCGGGCGCGGGCGCAGGCGCAGGCGCGGGCATCACTTTCGGTTTGGGCTTCGGTTTGGGCTTTTCAATGATGAAGGGGGTTTCGCACATGGGACAGATAACGGGTTCCCGGCCCAGGTCGTAAAATTTTTTCTCGCAGCCCGCACAAAGTCTCTTAGTCCCGCGCTTGTCTTTGGTCATGAAATAATCCCAAATTCATGTGAATCGCCGGTTCCTTGCCATGACGGGACGCCGGTGTCAAAAGCTAAAATACATGCTATCGACGGCAATATCTTCGACATTGACACATAGGGGTCTGATTGTGGCCCTGTTATCATCCTCTCCGCGGGCAAATGCTTCAGAAACTCTCCTCTTCGAAATCCGGGCCCCTGCGGGGGGTTTCTCGTGTTCCCGGCGACAAATCCATCTCGCACCGGGCGCTGATTTTCGGCGCGCTTGCCACGGGCAGAACACATATAAAGGGCCTTCTGGAGGCGGAAGATGTCCTGGCCACCGGCAAGGCCCTTGGCCAGCTCGGTGCGGGCGTGGAGCGCACACCCGGCGGCTGGTGCGTCACCGGGCGCGGCGTTGGAGGATTGACCGGCGCACCGGGCAAGCTCGATTTCGGAAATTCCGGCACCGGCGCGAGATTGATGATGGGGGTCATCGCCGGACTGGATATCGCTACGGTCTTTACCGGCGATCAATCTCTCTCCAGCCGCCCCATGGGGCGTGTCCTCCTGCCGCTCAAACGCATGGGGCTGGAGGTCGGGGGCGACGATGACACGCTGCCGCTCACCCTTACCGGCACAACCGATCTGCTGCCGATCGAATATGAACTCCCCGTGCCTTCCGCCCAGGTCAAGTCCGCCATACTGCTGGCCGGGCTGCACGCGCCGGGCAAAACCACCGTTTTCGAGCGCGCGGCGACGCGCGACCATACCGAGCGGATGATGCGCCATTTCGGCGCGGAAATTACTGTCCGGCCCGATGGCGCGCGCACCGCCATCACGGTGACGGGCGACGCGGAACTCGCCGGCCAGCATGTCACCGTGCCGGGCGATCCGAGTTCAGCGGCGTTTCTGACCGCCGCCGCGCTGGTGACCCAGGGCTCGCAGATCACCATCGAGGGCGTGCTGGTGAACCCGGCGCGGACCGGTTTCTACGACACCCTGAAGGAGATGGGCGCGAAACTCGACTTTAGCAATCCGCGCGAAGAAGGCGGTGAGCCCGTGGCCGACATCGCCGTCGCTTCAGGTCCCCTTCGCGGAGTTCTGGTTCCCGCCGACCGTGCGCCCTCTATGATCGATGAATATCCCGTTCTGGCCGTGGTCGCGGCCTATGCGAAGGGCGAGACGCGCATGGAGGGGCTGGGCGAGCTCCGGGTCAAGGAAAGCGACCGGCTCGCCTCCACGCTTGCCGGCCTCACCGCCTGCGGGGTGGATGCGCAGGCAGGCGGCGACTGGCTTGTGGTTCGCGGAGGCGAGCCCATCGCGGGGGCTGCGCAAATCGAGACCCATATGGATCACCGCATCGCCATGGCCTTTCTGGTCATGGGTCTGGGGGCGCAGGCTCCGGTGGTGATCGACAATGCCGGCATTATTGCCACCAGTTTCCCTGAATTTTCTGAAATAATGCGCGGTCTTGGCGCGCAAATTGAAACCAGCAAGGCGTGACCACCATGATTATTGCAATGGACGGGCCCGCAGCCTCGGGCAAGGGCACACTCGCCAAGCAGCTTGCAAGCCATTATGGCCTCGGGCATCTGGACACCGGCGCGCTCTACCGGGCGGTCGCGCGGGACATGCTCGCCCTGGGAAGCAAACTGGACGATGAGGAAGCGGCCGCGCGAACGGCGCGCAATATCGACCCTGAAAGCCTGAACGACCCCGGTCTGCGCACGGCCGCAATGGGCGAAGCGGCGTCACTGGTAGCCAAACTGCCAAAGGTTCGCGAGGCCCTGGTTGAGTATCAGCGCGCCTTCGCCAGGAGACCCGGCGGCGCCGTAATCGAGGGCCGCGATATCGGCACGGTTGTGTGCCCTGACGCGGATGTAAAAATTTTTGTCGAGGCCTCGACGCAGGTGCGCGCCAAACGCCGCCACAAGGAGCTGATCGAGGCCGGGCAGGACATCACCTATGAGGAAATCCACGCCCAGATCGCGGCGCGCGACGCCCTTGACCGCTCCCGGGCGATTTCGCCGCTGGTGCCGGCGAAAGACGCGCACTTGCTCGACACATCGGATTTGGGTATAGAGGCGGCGTTGAAGGCTGCCGTCAAACTTATCGACTCCGTGATAGGGTAAGTTGGACGGGCCAGTTGGCATGTCCCGGTCGCGCCCATCTTTGACCCGGCGGGCCATTTCGGCGGAAAACAAAATTTTTAGGTCACGACCTAAGGAAATTCGAGCGCCGGACCGGAACAGCCGGGCCGGCTTGAGCGCAACCAGTATTTATTTGCCCCGCGAAGAAATCGGTCTTCGTGTCACAAACCGAACGGGCAACGGGAGACTTGATGAACGAACCCCAAGCAGGTGAACTCAACCCGACACGGGAAGACTTCGCCGCACTTCTGGAAGAATCTCTTGAGGCATCCTCCCTTGAGGAAGGCTCAGTGGTCAAAGGAACTATTGTCGCCATCGAAAAGGATATGGCGGTTGTCGATGTCGGGCTGAAAACCGAGGGGCGGGTTCCGGTCAAGGAGTTCACGCTCCCTGGCCAGGAGGCAACGCTTAGCGTCGGCGACGAGGTCGAGGTTTATCTCGAGCGGGTGGAGAACGCGCTCGGCGAGGCGGTTCTGTCGCGCGAAAAGGCGCGGCGCGAGGAAAGCTGGGTCCGGCTGGAAGAAAAATTCAAGAATGGCGAGCGCTGCGAGGGCGTGATCTTTAACCGCGTCAAGGGTGGCTTTACCGTCGATCTCGACGGCGCCGTGGCATTCCTGCCCGGCAGCCAGGTCGATATACGCCCGGTGCGCGATA
The DNA here is from genome assembly GCA_003228955.1 of Hyphomicrobiales bacterium. Classification (GTDB taxonomy): domain Bacteria; phylum Pseudomonadota; class Alphaproteobacteria; order Rhizobiales; family Methyloligellaceae; genus UBA2767. Next base: position 11,188 of record QIGN01000010.1, on the reverse strand, counting down.
TCGGACCTTTGATGAATACCCCGCAACCATTCCAGATCCTCAAGATGGATCGCCGGCGGGGCAATATCGTCGTCTCGCGGCGCTCGGTTCTTGAAGAGACGCGGGCCGAACAGCGCAACGAAATCGTCGCCCAGCTGGCCGAAAAACAGGTCATCGAAGGCGTGGTCAAGAATATCACCGACTATGGCGCATTCATCGACCTTGGCGGCATCGACGGCCTGCTGCACGTCACCGACATGGCCTGGCGGCGCGTCAGCCACCCGAGCGAGATCGTCAATGTGGGCGACAGCGTCAAGGTTCAGATCATCCGCATCAATCCCGATACCCAGCGCATTTCTCTCGGCATCAAGCAGCTTGAGGCCGATCCCTGGGAAGGCGTCGAGGCCAAATACCCGATCGACACCCGCATCAAGGGCACGGTGACGAACATTACCGACTATGGCGCCTTCGTTGAACTTGAGTCAGGCGTCGAGGGCCTGATCCACATCTCCGAGATGAGCTGGACAAAGAAGAATGTTCATCCCGGCAAGATCGTTTCGACCAGCCAGGAAGTCGAGGTCCAGGTGCTGGAGGTCGACCCGCAGAAACGGCGGATTTCCCTCGGCCTGAAACAGATCCAGGAAAACCCGTGGATTGCATTCGCCGAATCCCACAAGGCCGGAACCGAAGTCGAAGGCGCCATCCGCAATATTACCGAGTTCGGACTCTTTATCGGTCTGGACAGCGGCGTGGACGGCATGGTCCATTTGTCCGATCTGGACTGGAACCGCTCGGGCGAGGAGGCCATCCAGGATTACAAAAAGGGCGATGTGGTCAAGGCCGTGGTGCTGGAAGCCGATGCGGAAAAAGAGCGCATTTCACTGGGTGTCAAGCAGTTGAGCGGCGATCCCCTCAAATCCGGGGACGGCCTGAAGAGGGGCGCAAGGGTGACCTGCGAGATTCTTGCGGTCATGGACAGGGGACTTGAAGTCAAGCTGTCGGACTCCGACGTCAAGACTTTCATTCGCCGTTCCGATCTCTCCCGCGAGCGCTCCGAGCAGAGGCCAGAGCGCTTCGCCGCCGGCGAGAAAGTGGATGCCGTCGTCACCCAGGTCGATGCCAAGACGCGCAAAGTCTCCGTCTCCATCAAGGCGCTTGAGACCGTCGAGGAAAAAGAGGCGATCAAACAGTATGGTTCGACCGTGAGCGGCGCTTCGCTCGGCGATATTCTCGGCGCGGCCCTTGATGAAGCCAAGGACGAACCTGACGACGCCGAGGCCAGGCCCAAGGCGAAAACGAAAGCGAAGAAGACAGCCAAGGCCAAGGACGATGGTGGAGACGAAGACGAAGCCAAGCCCAAGGCGAAAGCGAAAAAGACGGCCAAGGCCAAGGAAGATAGCGGAGACGAAGCCGACGCCAAGCCCAAAGCCAAGGCGAAAAAGACCGCCAAAGCCAAGGATGACGGCGGAGACGACGCCAAACCCAAGGCCAAGGCGAAAAAGACCGCCAAGGCCAAGGATGAGGGCGAAAGTAGCTAGGCCTGAGCCTCGCGGTTGTTATTCGCGAACCCCTTTCTGGCGCCGTGGCCGCTGCTTGGCGATTAAGGTTGGAGCATGACCCTGCGGGCGGATTTTCTTGTTGACCGGCGGCGCCTCAAGCGCAGCGTCACCACCTGGCGCCTGCTGGCTATTGCCGCGGTGATCGCCATGATCGCGGGCCTGGCGTTTCAAAACGAGGACATCGCGGCGGCCGTTGGCTACAAGCCGCATATCGCACGGGTGGAAATTTCCGGATTGATCCGGGAGGACACGGACCGGGAGGAGATGTTGAAGGACATCGCCTCCTCGCAGTATGTGAAAGCCGTCATCCTGCGCGTCAACAGCCCCGGCGGAACGACCGTGGGCGGGGAATCCCTGCATCGGGCGATACAGAAGCTGCGCAAGAAAAAACCCGTGGTCGCCGTATTCTCCACCGTCGCCACGTCAGCCGCCTATATGGCGGGTATCGCCAGCGACCATGTCATTGCCCGCGGCAGTTCCATCACCGGATCGGTTGGCGTCATTCTGCAATGGGCGGAAGTGAGCGAGTTGCTGGGCAAGCTCGGTGTCAAGATGCAGGAGGTGAAAAGCGGAACGCTCAAGGCCGTCCCCTCACCCTTCCAGCCGCTGGACGAAGCCGGCCGCGCCCTGACGCAGGAGATGGTTTCGGAATCCCAGCAATGGTTCCTCGACCTGGTTGCGCAAAGCCGGTCCATTGATCCTGGCGCCATACCCGGCCTGACCGAAGGGCGTATTTACTCCGGCCGCCAGGCATTGAAACTGAAACTCATCGACCAGCTCGGCGGCGAGGAAGATGCCATCACCTGGCTTGAGGACAAGCGCGAAATCGAGAAAGACCTGAAGGTGATCGACTGGGAGCCAGATGGGTCTGAAGGCGCCGGCTGGCTGCGCGTTGCGGCGAAATCCGTGGCGCTCTGGACCGGTATACCGGCCACTTTGATCGACAGATTGTTTGCCCCGGGAAATGCTCTGGAGCGTGTTCAGCTTGACGGTTTGGTCTCCATTTGGCACGCTCAGGCGAATTAGAGGGGCCTGTAAAAACTAATAAGAGCAAAGAGATAGGCGCAAAGTGAGGAAGTCCGAGGTCGCGTCATGATTAAATCCGAACTAATTCAGAAAATCGGCACCGCGAATCCACACCTTTACCAGCGCGACGTTGAGCGGATCGTCAACACCATTCTGGATGAAATCATTTCCGCGCTGGCCCGCGGCGACCGCGTGGAACTGCGCGGTTTCGGCGCCTTCACCGTAAAACACCGGACGGCCCGGCAGGGGCGCAATCCGCGCACCGGCGAGACGGTCTTTGTCGAGGAAAAATACGTCCCCTTCTTCAAAACCGGCAAGGAACTGCGCGAGCGGCTGAACCGCGGTTATCGCCCCGGGTCAACGGACACCGGGAGCAGATAACCTCCTGAGCAAAGCGGCGAAGCGGGGGTGGAGGCGTGATTAGAAAATTTGTCTGGCTGTTTGTGATCCTGCCGGCCGGCGCGGTGTTTGTAGCCTTTGCCGTGGCCAACCGGCACTCCGTGCGGCTGAACCTCGACCCGTTCGCGCCGGGAGATCCCTTTCTCGCCGTCGATGCTCCCTTGTACGTTTTTCTGATTTTGGCGCTGACGGGCGGTATGCTGCTCGGCGGGCTTGCCACATGGCTGGGACAGGGAAAGTGGCGCAGACGCGCCCGGCGCAATGCGCGCGAAGCAACCCGGTTACGCAGCCAGAGCGAACGTCTCAATGAGCAACTGCTGGAAGCCAACCGGCCCCGTCTGGAAAACCGGGAGGCGGCGGAATAGCGCCCTCCCGCCGCTCCCAAATACCACCCCGGATGGACAGCATTGGCGCAATCTCCTAAAATTTGGCTCCGAAAGCCGGCATTGCCAAACCAACCGCTGAAGACATGGACATTAAAGTGAAAATCTGCGGACTCCGGACGCCGGAGTCACTCGACGCCGCCCTCGACGCGGGCGCGGACTATTTCGGCCTGGTATTCTACGGCCCCAGCCCGCGCAACGTGGGTCACGCGCGCGCCGCCGAGCTCGCCGCACGGGGCCGGGGGCGCGCCAGATCGGTCGCCCTTCTGGTCAACCCGGAAGATGCGGCGGTGAAGCGCGTCGCCGATGAGGTTGCGCCTGATCTCATCCAGCTGCATGGCAGCGAGACGCCCGGACGCGTGCGCGAGATCAAGGAGCTGACGGGCCGCGAAATCATCAAGGCGGTCACGGTGGAAAATGCGGCCGACGCAGCCGCCGCGCGCAACTATGACGGCGCCGCCGATTTCATTCTCTATGACGCCAAGGCGCCGGAAGGTGCGGGCGGCGCCCTGCCCGGAGGCAATGGCGTTCCCTTTGACTGGCAGGCGCTGATAGGCGTTAAGGAGCGGGGAAGCTTTATGCTGTCAGGCGGGCTGACCTGCGATAATGTCGCGGCGGCTCTCGCGGCGACCGGCGCGCGCGCCGTCGATGTGTCCTCGGGCGTAGAAAGCGCGCCGGGAGAAAAGGACGCGGACCTGATCCGGCGGTTCATCGCCGCTGCAAAGTCCGCGGGTAAGGTCTAGGTTTTCATGGCGAACAGTCCCGATACTCCGAATACCTACCGCTCCGGCCCCGACGAGCGCGGGCATTTCGGCATTTATGGCGGCCGCTTCGTGGCCGAGACGCTGATGCCGCTGATCCTGGAGCTGGAGCAGGCCTATGAGGCGGCCAAGGCGGACCCGGAATTCCACGCCGAGCTCAACCATATGCTCGCCCATTATGGCGGCCGGCCCAGCCCGCTCTATTACGCCGAGCGCATGACCGAAGAGCTGGGCGGCGCGAAAATTTATTTCAAGCGCGATGAGCTGAACCACACGGGCTCCCACAAGATCAACAACTGCCTGGGGCAGATCCTGCTGGCCCGGCGCATGAAAAAGACGCGCATCATCGCCGAAACGGGCGCCGGGCAGCACGGCGTCGCGGTCGCCACCGTTGCGGCGCGCTACAATCTGCCTTGCGTCATTTACATGGGCTGCGTCGATATCGAGCGCCAGGCGCCAAACGTGTTCCGCATGAAGCTGCTGGGCGCGGAGGTGCATCAGGTCACCGCCGGGGCCGGCACCCTGAAAGACGCCATGAACGAGGCCCTGCGCGACTGGGTCGCCAATGTTCATGACACCTATTACATCATCGGCACCGCCGCCGGCCCGCATCCCTACCCTGAAATGGTGCGCGATTTCCAGAGCGTCATCGGCGAGGAGGTGCGCGCGCAGATGATGGAGGCCGAAGGACGCCTGCCCGACACGCTGGTCGCCTGTATCGGCGGCGGCTCCAACGCCATCGGCCTGTTCCACCCCTTCCTCGACGACAAGGACATCGCCATCTATGGCGTGGAAGCGGGCGGGCTGGGCCTGGGCAATCCGGATGAACATTGCGCCTCCATGAATGGCGGCAAACCCGGCGTCCTGCATGGCAACCGCACCTATCTGCTACAGAATGACGACGGGCAGATCATCGAGGGACATTCCATTTCCGCCGGGCTCGACTATCCCGGCGTCGGTCCGGAGCATTCCTGGCTGCGCGACACGGGCCGGGTCAATTACGTGGCGGTAACGGACGCCGAGGCATTGGAAGCCTTCCAGCTGTGCACGCGCCTCGAAGGCATCATCCCGGCGCTGGAGCCCGCCCACGCACTGGCCCATGTGCAAAAACTCGCCCCCACGCTGCCTGCGGACAATCTGCTGGTGATGAATTTATGCGGCCGCGGCGACAAGGACGTCTTTGCGGTGGCGAAGCATCTCGGCGTGGAGATGTGACGCGATGACCACTCCTATCCGCAATTCCGCACTCCACTCAATCCCCTCCCCCCTTGCGGGGGAGGGTTAGGGAGGGGGGTATGCCGCACAACTCCATTTCCCCCAAACAGCTTGGGTCGGCACGGCGTCTGCGCCGTTCTTTGACGGGCGCTGAACGTCTGCTCTGGAAGCACCTGCGCGCCCACAGATTCGGACGTGCAGGATTTCGGCGTCAATCACCGATGGGCCCCTACATAGTCGACTTCGTCTACCATAAGGCAAAACTTGTCATTGAGATCGATGGAGGACAGCACGCTGAAGCGGAACAGATCGCCGCCGACAGGCGCAGAACGGTATGGCTTGCGGCGCGTGGTTATCGGGTTATGCGTTTCTGGAATAATGAGGTTCTGAAGAATATAGACGGCGTGCTAGACAAAATTGAGATCGCGCTGCGCGCGAGACCCCCCTCCCTAACCCTCCCCCGCAAGGGGGGAGGAGACAGTGAAGAGTTTGCAGCATGACCACCCGTATCGACAAACGCTTCGCCGCACTGCGCGAAAAGGGCCGCGCGGCGCTGGTGACTTTCACCACCGCCGGCGATCCGGACTATGAGACCTCGCTGGCGCTGCTGAAGGCGCTGCCCGGGGCGGGCGCGGACATCATCGAGATGGGGATGCCGTTTTCCGACCCGATGGCCGACGGGCCGGCCATTCAGGCGTCGTCCCAACGGGCGCTCAAAGCGGGTCAGACCATGAAGAAAACGCTTGAGATGGTCCGCGAATTCCGCGAGGGGGACCCGGACACGCCGCTGGTGCTGATGGGCTATTACAACCCGATCTATATCTATCCGGTCGAAGATTTTATCCGCGACTGCATCGAGGCCGGGGTGGACGGGCTGATCGTGGTCGATGTGCCGCCAGAACAGGACGATGAGCTATGCATCCCCGCCCTCAAGGCAGGTCTCAATTTCATTCGCCTGGCGACGCCGACGACCGACGCCAAGCGTCTGCCGGCCGTGCTCGAAAACACGTCGGGCTTCGTTTATTATGTCTCGATTGCCGGGATTACCGGCACCGCCGCGCCGGACACGGGCGAAGTGCATGACGCGGTGGCGCGCATCAAGAAACAAACCAGGCTCCCCGTCGCTGTCGGATTCGGCGTGAAAACGCCCGAACAGGCCCGCGCCATTGCCGCCGGCGCGGACGGCGTTGTCGTCGGCTCGGCCCTTGTCAACGCGCTGAAAGCGTCACTTGATGAGAATGACAGGGCGGGCCCGCAAACCGTGAGCAGCGTCACCGATCTCGTGCGGGGCCTTGCCGACGGGCTGGCAACGCGCGAAACTGCCGCCGTGAAATAGCCGCAAGCGATTCTTAGGCTGAACCGCAGCCGATTTGAAACTTAAGGATAAACTCCCGTGAACTGGATCAACAAAGTCGTCCGCCCCAAAATCCAGCGCATCCTGGCGAAGCGGGACGTGCCGGACAATGTCTGGCTGAAATGCCCCGAAAGCGGGCAGATGATCCATTACAAGGATCTCGAAGCCAACCAGTTTGTGGTCCCGGGCAGCGACTATCATATGCGCATGACCGGCAAAGCACGCCTCAGCGCCCTGTTTGACGATGGCGAATACGAGGCCATTGCAACGCCGGAAGTCTCGCCCGACCCGCTCAAATTCCGCGATGAGCGCCGCTATACGGACCGCCTGAAGGATGCCCGCGCGAAAACCGGTCTGGAAGACGCCGTTCTGGTTGGCGCCGGAACGCTGGATCGCACGCCGGTTGTTTCAGCCGCGCAGGATTTCGCTTTTATGGGCGGCTCGCTCGGGCGCGCCGCCGGGGAGGCCATTATCACCGGGCTGCGCACGGCAGTGTCGCGCGCCGCGCCCTTTATTCTTTTTGCGGCGTCGGGCGGCGCGCGCATGCAGGAAGGCATTTTGTCCCTCATGCAGATGCCGCGCACGACCGTTGCCGTTCAGGAACTTAAAGAAGCCGGTCTCCCCTATATCGTTGTGCTGACCCACCCCACCACCGGCGGCGTGACCGCTTCCTATGCCATGCTGGGCGACATCCACATTGCCGAACCCGGCGCGCTCATCGGTTTTGCCGGCCCGCGCGTCATCGAGCAGACGATCCGCGAAAAATTGCCCGAAGGGTTTCAGCGCGCGGAGTATCTGCTGGAGCATGGCATGGTCGACATGGTGACGCACCGCCACAAGCTGCGCGAAACGCTCTCGCGCATCTGCCGTATGCTGATGGAAGCGCGGCATGAGGAATTGACCGCCGGGCGGGATTTGACCGGCCATGCGCCGCCGGCCATAGAGGTGCTGGACGCGAACGAAGACGAAAACGTTGGCGAGGACGCGCCACGGACGGGCGATGAGGACGGACCGCGTCCCTCCGCGGATTAACGCCGCAAAGCCCAGCAAACCCGCGATGACATCCCTCACACCCTCCCCCGGACGCCCGGCAAGCCTTCCGGCGCCGAACTTGGAGTCCAGCGCGGACATTCTTGCGCGGATGGAGCGCCTTTACCCGGACGTTATCGATCTGGCGCTTGACCGGGTGGAGCGGCTGCTTGAAGCACTGGGGCGGCCGCAGGACAGGCTGCCCGGCGTGATCCATGTGGCGGGCACCAACGGCAAGGGCTCCGTCATTGCATTCCTCAAGGCGATGCTGGAAGCCGCCGGCAAGCGGGTTCATGTCTTTACCTCGCCGCATCTCGTGCGGTTCCATGAGCGCATCGCGCTTGCCGGTCCAGGTGGCGCGGAGCAGATCACAGAAGACACGTTGCGCGACTATCTGCTGCGCGTCGAGGCGGCCAACGAACTAGAGCCCATCACATTCTTCGAGATCACCACGGCCGCGGCGTTTCTCGCCTTCGCTGAATACCCGTGCGACCATGTTCTGCTGGAAACGGGCCTTGGCGGGCGGCTGGACGCTACCAACGTGATTGCGAAACCCGCCCTCACGGTCATCACGCCAATCTCCCGGGATCATGACCGGTATCTCGGCTCCGATGTAGCCAAGATCGCCCGCGAGAAAGCGGGAATCCTAAAGGCAAATGTCCCTTGCGTTGTCGCGCGCCAGGAAACTTCCGCGCTCGATGTCATCGAGGCGCGCGCGGGCGAACTGGACACACCTCTTCTGGTCCAGGGCGAGGCCTGGGATGCGTTCGAGCAACAGGGACGGCTGATCTTCCAGACAGACTCCGAGCTGCTCGACCTGCCCCTGCCCCGCCTCGTTGGCCGCCACCAGATTGACAATGCGGGGACCGCCCTCGCCGCCATGCGTGCGCTGACCGGGGAACCCATTACCAGCACGGCCCTGTCGGCCGGCCTCAAGTCGGCGCGCTGGCCGGCCCGCCTTCAGAACCTCAGCGGCAGCGCCCTGATTGCCCATGTGGCGAAGGGTTCGCAAATCTGGCTCGACGGCGGGCATAATATCTCCGCCGCGCAGGCGCTTGCCCGCGCCATGGCCGAAATGGAGGAGCGCGCGCCGCAACCCCTGCACCTGATTTGCGGCATGATGAGCGGCAAGGATGCGGACGGCTTCTTCCGCCACTTTGACGGCCTCGCCCAATGGGCGGCCACCGTGGCAGTGGAAGGCAGGGACAAGTCCCATGGCGCGGACGAATTGGCGCTCATTGCCCGTGGCGCCGGATTGGACGCATATCCGGCGGGCGGCCTCGTCCAGGCCCTTGAGGCAAGCCGCTCTCGCGCCGGGGAGCCCGTGCGCATCCTCATCTGCGGCTCGCTCTATCTCGCCGGACAGGTTCTGGGAATGCTGGAAGAAGAAAACCCCGGCGCGTAACCGGGGTTATCTGAACACTCAATTCCGGCCTTGCCGGCTCACGAAAGAGACGCGTTGATCCAGTCCACCAGCTTGCCCTTGGGCGCGGCGCCCGTCTGGGTCGAGGCCACTTCGCCGTCCTTGAACAGGATCAGGGTCGGGATTGCGCGAATACCGTATTTTCCCGGCGTGCTCGGATTCTCGTCGATATTGATCTTGGCGATCTTCACCTTGCCGTCCATCTCCTGCGCAATTTCTTCAAGCGCGGGGGAAATCTGTTTACACGGTCCGCACCATTCGGCCCAGAAATCGACCACCACCGGGGTTGACGATTTCAGGACCTCGTTCTCGAAGGTATCGTCGGAAACCGCTGTGCTTGTCATGGTGTGAAACTCCTCATATTCCGGGCGGGGGAATCGCGTCTGGCCCCTGAAAGTCGAGGGGAACGTAAGTGCCGGGCCCCTGAGCGTCAAGGGCGGCTCACTAAAGCTTTATAATTTCGGCTTCCGCCTCATCCAGCAGGCCCTCCGGCATGGCCATGATAAACGGACCGTCTGTCCAAAGCAGGGCCGCGCGCACTTTCTTGCCGGGATAAATATGCCCGATGGCATGTCTGTAGGCGGCGAGCTGCCGGCGATAGAGCGGCGCGACATCTTCCGCCCTGTCCGGCGGCGGGCGGTTGGTCTTGTAGTCGACAATGAGAACTTCGTTTTCAAGCTCCACAATCCGGTCAATCTGCCCGTTGAATTCCAGCGCCGGTTTGCCCTCGCGCGAAAAACGCGCCGCGATCGGCACTTCCGCCTGGCTGCGCGGCCCGAACAGGGACGCGAATTCTTCCGCCTCAAGGATCGCCAGAGTCTCCGCCACGATATCCTCGCGGCTCTTCCCGGTAAGCTCCTTCCCCTTCGCGGCGACATAGCGCCGGGCTTTCTCCGCCCGCTTGCCGGCATCGATTTCCGGCAGATGCTGCAACAGGGCGTGCACCAGATTTCCACGCAGGAAGCGGGAGGCGTCCGTGCGCTCCAGCGGCGGCACGGCGTCCTGCTCGCGCAACTCCCCTTCACGCGGCTCCCCGGCCGACGAAATGGCCGATGGCGTCAACGGCAGGGACGTCGAGATCTCCGGCGCGGCGTCTTCCCTCGCCCATGGAGGCAGCCGAACGGGCTCCGCCTTCTGGGGCGCCTCGCCCGCCTCGACCTTTATCTTCGGGTCCTGTCTGGTTTCGTAGCGCAGAACATCCTGCCCCAGCGCCCCTTCGGCCGGCCGGGCCATACCCTCCAGACCGGCGCTCACAAGATTGTACCAGCACGCATCGGGGACCTTGTTCGCGCCCTTCCAGCCGCACACATAGAGCCGGTCGCGCGCGCGGGTCATGGCCACATAGAGAAGCCGGTTATATCCGGTCCTTCTCCTTTAGCTCCTCCTTGGCGCCGGTGATTTGCTGAAGTTCCAGGGTGCCCGGAGGCACCCACAGCAGATGATCCTGCACATCGGGAGGCGCGGACGCACGTGGCAGGGACAGAAGTTTCGGCCTGTTGCCACCCCCTGAGGGCGTACGGCAGGTATCGGGCAGAATCACGACATTGGCTTGCAGCCCCTTGGCGCCATGCACGGTCATGATCCGCACCTCGTTTCGCTGCTGTTCCATGTCGCGCTTCACTTCCGCCTGGCTCCGGCGCATCCAGTCGAGAAAGCCCTGTAGCGAGGGGTGGGACACCCGCTCATGGTCCAGCGCGAGATTGAGAAACTCGTCGATGGCGTCACCGGCGTCCGCGCCCAGCCGCGCGATGAACGCATGGCGCGCGGCCATCTGGTTCTCTTCCAGAAGCCCGGCGAAAAACTCGTAAGGCGGCGCGGTATCGGCACGTTTCAGCCATTCGGACAGCCGGGCCACGGCGATCGCATAGCGCTCGTTGTTTTTTGCCTTGTTCCGCAAGGCGTCCCAGAGCGCGCCGGGGCGTTCATAGGCCAGATCGAACAGATCCTTTTCGTCATCGAAGCCGAACAACGGGCTCTTGAGGAGAGTGGCGAGGGTGAGATCATCGTCCGGCAGCAGCACGAAATCGCCGACAGCCATCAGGTCCATGACAGCCAGCTGT
>QIGN01000167.1 GCA_003228955.1 Hyphomicrobiales bacterium | reverse complement strand
ATTCTCCGGCGCCTCATACGTCATCCTCCGGCTTGACCGGAGGACCCAGTATCCTCGGAACTTTCGGCTCAAAGCATCCTAGGCGGCTACTGGATCACCCGATTAAGTCGGGTGATGACAGGAGGGAAAAGAGCGAACCATATGCCTCCTCGTCACTGCCGGGTCGCCTGTCCCCGCGCAGGCGGGGAACCCGGCAATCCATGCTGAATCCTGATGAACGCCCGCCGATCCGCTAGGCCCTATTGGATGCCCGGAACAAGTCCGGGCATGACGGAGGGTGAGCATCCTAAGCGCTTCTGTTCCTTGATCTGCTTTTCGAGCGTGATAGCGGCTGGCGTCACCAATACACTTCACAACATAAAATGGATTGTTGGTCTGATTGATGAGCGCGCTCCTAAGTCGGGATCGCGCGGACCATATTTGAAGCGGTCGGCGGCATAGGCTTCACTTAGGAAGGACGCCCAAGCATTCTCGTATCTTTCTGCAAACCGCCAGCGAATGACCGGAAATGCGCCCATCTTCTTGTCGCTCCGGTTTTTGGCAATTGCACGCGCCCGAGCACGAGATATTTCGTCGTCGACCTCTTTGTTGACCTGCGCTTGCGTAAGGACAAAGAAGCGATTTGCATCTTCATCTGGAACGTAAGCAAACACATAAAACAAATGTATCCGCGATAGCTTTTTCCGGACCGCCCATGGGTTCTTTTTGTATAGACCTTTCACGTCTATCGAGAATGGCACCTGAAGCGGACTACTGACCATGATATCGACGTTCGGGTGGTTTCCCATCGTCAAGGCTACCTCGTAACCTCTCTTGCAAAGCTCGCTTGCTACTGCGAATTGAGCGGCCCACTGTGTTCGGTGCCCGACCGTTTCTTTGCCTTCTTCGATTCGGATATGGCCACCATCTTGGTACCGGTGGCCAGCGAGGCGGCAACTAAATTTCGAACCGATACACTTTCCTATGAACAATTGCAGGCAGCACAAAGCGTGACAGTTTGCTTTGGTGTTTCCGCTCCTCTTCCGTCATTCCCGCGAAGGCGGGAACCCAAGCGGGACTATCGCCAATCACCGTGGGTACGGGCAAGCCCAAATGGGTTCCCGCCTTCGCGGGAATGACGAGGGGATGGGAAAGACGAGGGAGCAAATCACCCCTCTCCCAAATCCTCCCCCTCAAGCGCCTTGCCAATCAGCCCCCGCGTCTCCGCCACGCCATAAAGCTCCACGAAGTTCCCGAAGCGCGGCCCCTGGCTCTGCCCCAGCAGCACCTCGTAGAGCGCGCGGAACCAGTCGCGCAAGTTTTCGAAGTCGTGGGTCTTGCCGACCTCGTAGACGAGGGTCTGGATGTCTTCGCCGCTCGCGCCCTGCCCCAGGCCCCCGAGCTTCTCGTTCAGCTCGGCGAGCGCGGCGCGCTCGCGCTCGCTGGCCAAGCGGTATTTTTTGTTCGGCTTCACGAAGTCATGGAAATATTTGATCGCGTAGGCGACCAGCTGGTCGAGCAGCGGGTGCTCTTCCGCCGTGGCTCCCGGGGCATAACGCTGGATGAAACCCCACAGCACTTCGGGCTCTTCGGAGTTCGATGCGCTCACAAGATTCAGCAGCAGGTTGAAGCTGATGGGGAGCTCGGCTTTCGGCGGTTCGCCCTGATGGATATGCCAGACCGGGCTGGCGAGTTGCCTGTCCGGCTCAAGGCCCGGAAAGCTCGCAAGATGCGTCAGATATTCATCGACCGTCTTGGGGATGACGTCGAAATAGAGCCGCTTGGCCTTGCGCGGGGACGCGAACATATAGAGGAACAGGCTTTCGGGAGACGCATAGGTGAGCCACTCCTCGATGGTCAGCCCGTTGCCGCGCGACTTTGAAATCTTTTCCGCATTCTCATCGAGGAACAACTCGTAGGAAAAACCCTCCGGCGGCTGCGCGCCCAGGATGCGCGCGATGGCGCCGGACAGGCGCACTGAGTCAATCAGATCCTTGCCGGCCATTTCATAGTCAACCCCAAGCGCCACCCAGCGCATGGCCCAGTCCACCTTCCACTGGCATTTGACCGCGCCCCCGGTGACGGGCGTGGTGACGTCCTCTCCGGTTTCGGGATCCTTGTAGGTGATGGCGCCCGCGGCCTCGTCGCGCGCGATCATCGGCACCTGAAGCACCTTGCCCGTGCGCGGACACACGGGGAGAAACGGCGAATAGGTGGCGCGGCGCGCCTCGCCGAGCGTGGGCAGGATCACATCCATGACCTTGTCGTAATTCGCCAAAATCCTGAGCAGCGTTTCGTCGAAGAGGCCGGACCTGTAGCACTGCGTCGCGGAGAAGAATTCATAGTCGAAGCCAAAGGTGTCGAGGAAATCCATCAGCCGCGCATTGTTGTGCGCGCCAAAGCTGTCATGGGTGCCGTAGGGGTCGGGGACGGATGTCAGCGGCTGATCGAGATGCTGGTTCATCATCTCGCGTTCGGGCACATTGCCGGGCACCTTGCGCAACCCGTCCATGTCGTCACTGAAACAGATAAGCCGGGTCGGCCATTTATCTTCCGTCAGCGTGCGGAAGGCATGGCGCACCATGGTCGTGCGGGCCACTTCGCCGAAAGTGCCGATATGCGGCAGGCCCGAGGGGCCGTAGCCGGTTTCGAAGATGACCGTTTCGGGCTTTTGGGCAAGCTTTTCCAGCCGCCCGATCAGCTTGCGCGCCTCGTCGAACGGCCAGGCCTTGCTGGTCTGCGCCCGTTCCGCCGTGATGTGATCGAACATTTTTGACATGGCGCGGAACCTATGCGCGCTGGTCAGAAGCGTCAATCGCGCACTCAGGGGTTGACCCTATGGCCGCAATCCGTACATCTGCTCAACTACGAAATGGTAACTGAAAAGACGCAGCGGAGAACCCCATCCCATGACCAAGCTCACCCATCAAGAAGCGCTCGTTTACGTCATGGTCGCCATGGCCGCTGTCGACCGCACCATGACCGACGCCGAATTCACGCGCATCGGCCAGATGGTTTCGCACCTGCCCATCTTCATGGACTTCGATATCGAGAATCTGGTGGAGACGGCAAAAAAATGCGGCGAGATGCTGAGTTCCGCCGACGGACTCGACGAGACCCTCGATCAAATCGGCGCCGGCGTGCCGGACAAGCTGCGCGCGACGGCCTATGCGCTCGCCGTCGAAGTGGCGGCGGCCGATTTTCAGGTCAAGCCGGAAGAGCTGCGTTTCCTCGCCCTGCTGGGCGAGCAGATGAAACTCGACAAGCTCACCATGGCCGCAATCGAGCGCGGCGCCAAGGCGCGCCTGGCAATTCTTTAAACCCAACCCACTCTAACAGGTTTCTGAAAAGGCAATTGACCCTTCGAGACGGGGCTTACGGCCCCCCTCAGGTGAGGCCAACCCTTTGAGCTTCCTCATCCTGAGGAGCGGGTGAAGCACGCGTCTCGAAGGATGATGCCTCCGTGCCGGTGGAGCGCTCCGCGCGCATCATCGTTGAGCTTGGCGCGCGCCTTAAGCCGCCCGGACCTGTTCGATGAATTTGCTGACTTCCGTTTTCATCAGCTCCGCCTGGCTGGACAGCTCGCTCGCCGCCGACGTGACCTGTCCCGAAGCGGCACCCGCTTCCTGGGAGGCCTGGGTCACGCCCGAAATGTTCGATGTGACTTCCTGGGTTCCCTTTGCCGCTTCCTGAACATTGCGGGCGACTTCCTGCGTGGTCGCACCCTGCTCTTCCATCGCCGCCGCGATCGCGGTGGAGGATTCCTCGATCTGCCCGATGACCTTGCCGATGCCATCGATCGAGCACACCGCGTCCGCGGTCGCGGCCTGAATCTCCTCGATATGCCCGGAAATGCTTTCGGTCGCCTTGGCGGTTTCATTCGCCAGCGCCTTGACCTCGCTGGCGACAACGGCAAATCCCTTGCCGGCCTCGCCCGCGCGGGCGGATTCGATGGTGGCGTTCAGGGCCAGAAGGTTGGTTTGTTCGGCGATGTCCTGGATCAGCGAAATTACATCGCCTATTTTATCCGCCGTCTGCGCCAGCGTATTCATCTGGACAGCGGTCGCCGAGACATCCTCAACGGCCTTCTTAGAGGCCTGCGAAGCGTCGGCCACCTGGCTGTTGATCTCCTGAATGGTGTTGGACATCTCCTCCGTTGCCGCCGCAACCGTCTGCACATTGGCCGAGGCTTCTTCCGACGCGGCCGCAACGGCGCTCGCCTGGCTGCTTGTCTCTTCTGAAATAGACGCCATCGACTGGGCCGTGGCGTTCAGTTCCGCGGAGGCCGAAGAAACAGTACCGACAATGCCGCCTACATTCTCGTCGAATTCATCGGCCAGCTTGCTCATCATCTCGCGCTTTTCTTCTTCCGCGCGCTGTTTCTGTTTTGCCTGATCGGCCTCAAGTTTTTTCGTCCTCGCCAGCGTTTCCTTGAAAGCCGCATAGGCTTTGGCGACGGCGCCGATCTCATCGTCGCTATGGACTTTTACCTCGACCGACATATCGTCCGCGTTGAGCGCATTGAGCCCAGTGATGATTTCGCCGAGCGGACGCGAGATGCTCCGCTTCACCAGGAAAACCGACGCTCCGGTTCCCGCGATCACGGCAATGGCGGCGATGATCATCATCAGCATCAGGGCGAAACGTTCATGGCTCTCCGCCGTTTTCGCCGCGCGCCCGGTGAAATCTTCCACCCCCAGGAGCAATTTCTCCAGCCCGCGAGTGAGCTCTTCCTGCTCGGCTTCGATTGCAGGCAGCATGGCGTTGGCCTGATCGAGATTGTCCGCTTGAATCAGTTTGAAAGCCTTAAGGGACGCCTTGTCGTAATCCTTGTGTTCGATGACCAGCTTTTCCAGCGTGTTCAGCACGTTCTGGAATTCCTCCCGCCCCTCCCGGGTTGTGGCTGTTTCGAGTGCGTAGCGGGCGACCGATACTGTTTCCTCGAATTCTTTCCCGATCCTGCCGACCAGCTCCTCGAATGTCCGGACCGATTTGCCGAACTCTTCCCTGACCCCGGGCTGCCTGCTCATCAGCTCCGCGGTGCGGAAAGCACGCTCGAGATTGACCGCCTGTTCGAGCTGGTAAATGGTTACCTGGGTCAGGCCCCTGGTCAGGGGCAGATCGCGTTCCGCTATTCCCTCGATTTCGACGCCGATTTTGTTCATCTGCCAGATACCTGTGCCCGCAACCATGCCCAGCAACCCGAGGCAGAGCCCGACAAGCGCATAGATCTTGGCGCCGATTTTCATCGAACCGCCCTTCTTGCGAGAGGCGTCCTGCGAAGGTGGCTGCGCCTTGGCGCTGTCCTTGCCCTGCGGGCTGGAAGCCTCGGCTGAGGAGTCACTGGTATTGGAAACGGCTTGATACGATGACATCGGCTTGGTCCTCGAGTTTGTGGCGCAGCCAGAATACCACCACCTGAAAAACGACTTTCGCGGCAGATGCTGTGCTACCTATGATTGAGCCCAAGACTACTGTACAACCGGTTAACCAATCCTTGAGGTCGCGGCGCCCTAGGCGGCCGAGCGTGAGGATTCCCAGGCCTTTGTCGTGGCTTCGTTGATCTGCTTGATCTGCTGGGTCGCGTCGGAGATTTCTTTCACATTGACCGCGATCTTCTCGACACGTTCGGACGCGGTTTGCATGCTTCCGGATATCTCCTGTGTGACGGCGGTCTGTTCCTCGACCGCGCTGCCGATTGACGAGGAGATTTCGTTGATCTTTCCAATCGTCCCGGAGAAGGTCTCAACGGCGCCCACCGCCGCGTTGGTGGCGGACTGGACCTCGCCGATCTGGTTGCCGATCTGTTCGGTGGCCTTTGCCGTCTGGTTGGCCAGCGTTTTCACCTCATTGGCGACGACCGCAAATCCCTTGCCGGATTCGCCCGCCCGCGCGGCCTCGATCGTGGCGTTGAGCGCGAGCAGGTTCGTCTGCTCGGCGATGCTGCTGATCAGTTCGACAACCTCGCTGATTTTTTCCACGGAGTCCGCGAGCCCGCCAATAATAACGTTTGTCTGTTCCGCTTCATGCACCGCACTCGACGTGATTTCGAGCGCCTGACTGATCTGGCGGCTTATCTCCGCCACGGAGCAGGACAGCTCTTCCGCGCCCGATGCCACCGACTGAACGCTCATCGAGGTTTCATTGGTGGCGTCGGTAGCAGTTGTTGACTGCAGGACGGCGCGTTCAACAATCGAAGTAATCTCCGCGAACTTGGAATCCATTTCGCGCTGAAGTTCCTCGCGTTTCAAACGCTCGCGAACCATCACGGTCGTGTCATTGGCGTATTTGACCACCTTGAACGGCTTCCCGTTCATGTCGTCGATCGGATTGTAGGTCGCCTGTATCCAGATCTCACCGCCATCCTTGCCGATCCGTCTGAACTCACCGGACTGGAATTTTCCGGCCCGGATTTCTTCCCAGAACTGCTTGTACGCGGCGCAGTCGCGTTCAGCGGGATCAACAAACATCGAGTGATGCTTGCCTGCGATTTCGTCGAGACTGTATCCAAGAGTGCCGAGGAAATTGTCGTTGGCCTTGATGATCTTTCCATCGAGATCGAATTCGATCACCGCCTGCGACTTGCTGATCGCGGCAAGCTGACCCTGGCTGTCGGCAATTCTCAGTTTGCGGGCCGTTATGTCGGTTGCGAATTTTACAACTTTAGTGACCTTGCCGCCCGAATCTTTAATGGGATTGTAGCTCGCCTGAATCCAGATCTCTTTTTCATTCTTGCCGATACGTTTATATTCAGCTTCCTGGAAATGACCCTGTCTCAGTTTTTCCCAGAATTCAGCATATTCCGCCGTGTCCGCCTCACCCGGGTCAACGAACATGGAATGATGCCGGCCGGCGATTTCCTCAAGGGAATAGCCAACCGCGCCAAGAAAATTCTCGTTGGCGGTCACTATGGTTCCGTCCGGTTTGAATTCGATCACTGCCTGAGAATTCATCAAGGCCGCCAGCACATTCGAGGACTCTGAACCTGGGAAAGGCCACATATTCAATCTCCATTTCCGGGGGAGGATTGCGGTGATTGGTATTGTGAAGACGAAGAGACGGCGCATAAAAAAACACGGCGTCAAAGCCTCCCCCAGCACGTTTCTTCTACTCACATTAACGTTAAGTGATTGTAAAAATGCACCCGGCGGCCATGCCGCCACGGCCGGCGCACGGCACCTGTTCTCCGGACTGAAGGTGACTGTCCGGCGATCCGGATTCAGCGCCGCCGGGCCGCTGATCTACCCCCGCCGCAAACTCCCCGGTGTCACGCCCAGCGCCTTGCGGAAGGCGGCTGTAAAGGCGCTTGCGCTCTCATAACCGTTGGCGCGCGCGACCGCGCCCACGCGCTCGCCGCGCACAATCGCCTCCATGGCGTTGTGGAAGCGCACGCGCTGGCGCCACGCGGTGAAGGACAGACCCACTTCGCTCGAGAACAGCCGCGAGAGCGTGCGCGCGCTGGCGCCCGCCCCTTGCGCCCACTCATCGAGCGTCTCGGAGCGGGCCGGGTCGTCGAGCAGCGCCTTGCACAGCTTTTTGAGCCGTTCATCGCGCGGCATCGGGATCACAAGCTGCAAATGGCGCGCGCGGGCCAGCTCATCGAGAATGAGCGCGGCGACCAGTCCGCCGCGTCCCTTTTGCTCATACAGCACGGGCTCATCCAGCAGAGCCAGAATGAGCGCCCGCAGCAGCCACGATATGTCCAGCACCGCGGGCCGCGACGGCAAACCCGGCGCCACGCCAGGCTTGATGTAAAGCGTGCGCATCTCCACCCGCCCGCGCATGGCCACGCCATGTTCAAGGCCGGCCGGCACGTAAAGCGCGCGGTCGGGGGGAACGATATACGCCTCGCGCGCCGTCGCCACGCGCATTACGCCACTGGTGGCGTAGAGCAGCTGGTCGCGCGCATGGGCGTGCGGGGCAATCGTATGCCCCGACGAAAAACTCTTCGCCATGACCGCGATCGCGCGCGGCACGGCCTGATAGTCCATCGGGTCGGTGCTGCGCGCGGGCTGTGGCTCTGGACCTTTCCCCGCCATGATCGCCAATAGTATTGAGATCGCGCCACCGGTGCAAACCGGAAGCCTGAGGTCAGTGCCGGAAAAAACCGGTTAACGGTTGGTCAAGCCTGCATGACTTAGGTTGGAGCGCGACATATAGGTGCCAGAAAATGGCCTCTCGCGGCACATTTTATGGACATTTTTTTACATAATATGCGATGCTTGCCAGATGTAACACATCCGGCTTGAGACAAGATCGCCGGTCGAACGGCGGCAACACCTAAGGAAGAAGTCTCCGTATCCGCAGGGAATGGGGCAAGGAACCGAGGGAATGCTGCGAAACCCTGACTATGTGCTGAGCCTTGTTGTGGCGTTTGCGCTCGGCTTTGTGGCTGTGCTTGCGCTGCCCGTGGGCGGCGCCGATATGCGCGTCAGGTTCGCAATGCAGGAACCGGCCGGTCCGGGCGGCGCCTCAATCCACTACAAGTCACGCATTGGCGATTCCGCGAGCAGTGTTCAGGTGGCGGCGGCGCAATCCGCCGGCGGGCCCGAGGATATTCGCGCCCCGCTCCCGCCAGCCCCGCGCTCCAGATGGTCCTACCCCTCCATGACCAAACTCGTCGCGCTGGCGGCCGCGCCTTTCCCCTATCGCGGGATCGTGCCGCGCACCAGGGCCAGGTTCCTGAACGTCAAGGCGCGCGGGCGCGAGGGCCGCAAGACCCGCAGCGGCAAGGTCTACTGGGCCGACAAAACCTATAACGACCCGCGCGCATTGCTGCACATTCCGCGTGGTTTCGATCCCTCCCGCCCCAGCGTCATGGTTCTGTTCTTTCACGGGATGGGCGCGACGCTGGCGCGCGATGTGGTCGCCCGGCAGCGGCTGCCCGCACAAATTTCCGAATCCGGCACCAATGCGATCCTCGTGGCGCCACAGTTTGCCGTGGACGCGCGCGACGCCAGTGCCGGTAATTTCTGGAAGGAAGGCGGCACGCGCCGCTTTCTCGAGGAGGTTTCCCAGCAGCTTGCCAAGCTCCAGGGCGATCCGCAATCGGCCGAGGTTTTCGCCAAAATGCCGGTCGTCGTTGTCGGCTATAGCGGCGGCTACGTGCCCACGGCATGGACATTGGCCAATGGCGGCATCGAAAACCGCATCAAGGGCGTGGTGCTGCTGGACGGGCTCTATGGCGAGATCGGCAAATTCGCCAACTGGATCGAGCGCGGCAAGACCGGCTTCTTCCTGAGCGCCAACGCCAAATCGACCCGAAAGGGCAATGCCTCCCTGAAGCGCATGCTGAAGCGCAGGGGCGTGGCCTATAACACCAAAATTGGCGCCACCCTGACTCCGGGAAGCGTGACCTTCGTCGAGGCCGTCAAGCGCCACCGTGACTATGTAACCCGTGCCTGGTCAGACAATCCGGTCTCCGACATGCTGCGGCGGCTGCCATGGGTCGCACCGCGCAGCGATCCGGCCCGCTCCGCCTCCCTCGCGCCATCGCTCGCGCGATAATTTCTTTTGCAACCCCATTTTTTTCCGTGCGGCCCGGAGTTGGCGCTTGCCTGCCCTGCCCGGGCCAAGTAACTTGACGCGCCGGGCCGGGGACGCAAAGACGAACAAGAGCGATAGTAAAAGAATGAGCACCTCGCGCGGCACAGGCCGCTCTGGCCCGGGCCAACGCAAACTGGCCGGTATCACAACCTTTACCGCCAGCGCCATTGCGGTGGCGGACATGGTCGGTATCGGCGTCTTCACCAGCTTGGGATTTCAGGTTCAGAATATCACGTCCGCTTTTTCGGTGCTGTTCCTGTGGGTTGTCGGCGGGGTCGTGGCCTTGTGCGGCGCCTTGGCCTATGGAGAGCTCGCCGCGGCTCTTCCGCGCTCCGGCGGGGAATATAATTTCCTTTCGCGCATCTATCATCCCGCGATCGGTTTCATGGCCGGCTGGCTGTCCGCGACGGTCGGCTTCGCCGCCCCCATCGCGCTCGCCGCGATCGCCTTTGGAGCTTACTTCAAGGGTGTTTTCCCCGGCGCGCCCTCGCCGCTCATTCTCGGGCTTGGCGTCGCCTGGCTGGTCGCGGGCGTTCATCTCGCCGGCCTGCGCCATGGCCACATGTTCCAGAACATCTCGACCATTTTGAAGGTTGTTCTGATTGTCGGCTTTATCATCGCCGGATTTGCCTATGGCACCCCGCAGGACATCTCCTTCGCGCCCTCCATGATCGATCTTCAGCAAATCTCCGGCGCGCCGTTCGCCATCGGGCTGGTGTTCGTCATGTATTCCTATTCGGGCTGGAATGCCTCGACCTATATCATCGATGAGATCGAGGAGCCGCAACGCACGGTCCCGCGTTCGCTTTTCATAGCGACCTTTATCGTGCTCGTACTCTATTTCGCCCTCAACGCGCTGTTTTTGTATACCACGCCGATGGAACTGATGGCCGGACAGGTCGAGGTGGCGCTGGTGGCGGGAACCTATATCTTTGGCCCATCCGGGGGTAAAATCGTCGGCGCGCTCATTTGCGCGGGACTGATCGCGACCATCAGCGCCATGACCTGGATCGGGCCGCGGGTCACCCAGGTCATGGGCGAAGACCTGCCGGCGCTCAGCCTGTTCGCGCGCAAAACCAGGGGCGGCGTGCCCGCTGCCGCCATTTTGCTGCAAATGTTCATGGTGACAGTGCTGATCCTGACGCAAAGTTTCGAAAGCGTGCTCAACTACATTCAGTTCTCCATAACCCTGTCGTCCTTTCTGGCGGTTCTCGGCGTGATGGTCCTGCGCCGCACCCAGCCGGATCTCGCCCGGCCCTACCGCACATGGGGCTATCCCGTAACG
Organism: Hyphomicrobiales bacterium; assembly: GCA_003228955.1. Classification (GTDB taxonomy): domain Bacteria; phylum Pseudomonadota; class Alphaproteobacteria; order Rhizobiales; family Methyloligellaceae; genus UBA2767. Next base: position 14,451 of record QIGN01000167.1, on the reverse strand, counting down.
CCGATCATTTTTCTTGGCGTCACGGCCTTCATAATGTTCTACCTCCTGAGCGAACGCCCCGTTCAATCGCTTGCCGGTCTGGCGACGCTGGCCTCCGGGCTTGTTGTCTACTGGATATGGATGAGACGCTCGTCCTCCAAGGTTTCTCAAGGAATTTCATCGTGACCAGAGTTTGCCGACTTTCCGCTTCAGCGGTGATCCTCGCCGGACTGATTTTGATTTCGCTCACATCCGCGCGCGCGGCGAATGACGTAAGCGTCAACGACACCGCGCGCTTTCTCGCCGGACTGAAACCCGCGCCGGGCTCGCCTCTGGCAAAGTACACCAGAGCGGGGGGGTGGGTTGTTCACGCCCGGGTCCTGGATGCCGCCTGGAAGCGGTTGCAGAAAAAACAGCTCAACCCCATACGCGCCTGGTCGAAGGAAAATATTCCCGGAGCCCGCAAGCAGATGCTCTACATGTTCTCCGGGCCCGATTTTCTTTACGCCAACGCTTTTTTTCCCGATGCCGAAACTTATGTGCTCGTTGCACTGGAGCCGGTCGGCCCGATCCCCAATATGCTGAGATTTTCGCCCGGCGCGCGCGCCGGCGCGCTGCTTGAGCTCAGAGGCTCCATGCAGACGGTCCTGAGCTATTCTTTTTTCATCACCAAGCAGATGAAATCCGACATGCGCGAGGGCAATATGCGCGGCACCCTGCCGGTGCTCTTTGTGTTTCTGGCCCGCGCCGGCAACACTATCAACGGGGTTGAGTTCATAACCCTGACCCCGGACGGCCTTGCGGTCCCGCGCGGAAAGCCCGGCGCCAGAACCGGTTCGCCGGGTGTGCGCATCGCGTTTACAGGGAGCGACGGCAAATCGCGCACCCTCTATTATTTCCAGACCGATCTTTCCAACGGCGGCCTGAAGAAAAGCGGCTTTCGCGCCTTCTCCCAGGCCCTTGGCCCCGCCGACGCCCTCCTCAAGAGCGCGTCCTATCTGCCGCACAGCGGCAATTTTTCCCTCGCCCGGAACTTCCTGCTCAAAAACAGCCGCACCATTGTTCAGGATGACTCCGGCATTCCCTTGAGGTTTTTCGCCCGGGACAAGTGGGACCTGCGCCCCTTCGGGAAATATCTCGGCCCGATCAGCCTCTTCTCCAAACGCTATCAAAGAGACATGCAGGCGCTGTTTGCGCGTGGGCGGGCCAAACCGATCAAATTCGGGATTGGCTATCGCTGGCGCACCCATGAGACCAACGTGCTGCTCGGCATCAGGAAAGCGCGCTAGATTTTTTCGCTCACGATCTATCCGCGCTTCGCGCGGGTCCGCGCGGGCGCGGCGCATAAGCGCCGGGCCGCAGTCGCGGCCTTACCGTTTCTGTAAATACAGAAACGGTCTAGCGGCCCCGTTGGCCCGATACTCATATCCGCAAACGGCCCTTTGCCCCGAAACCCCTGTGAAAACAGGGGTCTAGTGCGGCCTGGCCATATGGACCCCGGCTTTCGCCGGGGTTTCAAAACGTTCATGGCTTGAAATCTCCGATGGCCATTGCGCGATTAAAATTGGCATGACATCGTCATTGCGCCACGCCTAGAGTCCGGCCTCGAACTCTTGAGGATAGATTTATTCGCCCTATCGCTGTGCTATCTGAGGAATAGATTTATTCGTCCTATCGCTGCGCTATCTGAGGACCGGTTCCCATGACCCAATCCCGGCTCCACTTCCTGTTTGTGAATATCGGCCATTTTCTCGATCATTTCTTCATGCTCATCTTCGCGACCGTCGCGGCGCTGACATTGGCGCGCGAATGGGGCCTGAGCTATGGCGAGCTTATCCCCTACGCCACGCCGGGCTTTATCGCCTTCGGCCTGTTCGCGCTTCCCGCGGGCTGGCTGGCGGACAAATGGAGCCGGCGGGGCATGATGGCCGCCTTCTTCATCGGTATCGGCGTCAGCTCGGTGCTGACCGCGCTTGCGCAGACACCGCTGCAAATGGGTACGGCGTTGTTCGCCGTGGGGATGTTCGCGGCGATCTATCATCCGGTCGGCATTCCGCTTGTGATCGAGGGGCGCGCCAAAACCGGTATGCCCATCGCCATTAACGGCGTCTACGGCAATCTGGGCGTCGCCAGCGCCGCTCTCATCACCGGCTTCATGATCGACACCGCCGGATGGCGGGCGGCCTTCATCTGGCCGGGAATTATTTGCGTGGGGATCGGCCTCGCCTATCTGTGGCTGATCTCAAGAATGCCCAAGCCTGCAAATGCAGCGGCGCAGGCAAAGAAAAAGAAACCCGGGCAAAGCTATCGGGGCGTCCCGATCATTCGCATTTTCGCGATCATCCTGGCGACAACGGCGCTCGGCGGGATTATTTTCCAGTCGACCACCTTCGCGCTGCCGAAAATATTCGACGAACGCCTGGGCGGGCTGGCCCTGTCGGCGACGATGGTCGGCTGGTACGCCTTTCTTGTGTTCGCACTGGCGGCGCTGGCCCAACTGGTGGTCGGGTATCTGCTTGACCGCCATTCCGCGCGCCTGGTGTTCATCGGCGTCGCCGCGCTTCAGGCAACCTTCTTCGCCCTCATGCCGGGCCTGAATGACTGGGCGGCGCTCATCGTCGCCTTTGCCTTCATGCTGGCGGTGTTCGGGCAAATCCCGATCAATGACGTGCTGCTCGGGCGGCTGACCACGAGCGAATGGCGCAGCCGCGCGTTCGCCTGCCGCTATATCGTGACTTTTTCCGCGCTCGCGGCGTCCATCCCGATGATCGCCTGGGTGCACGCCAACTGGGGCTTCGACCGGTTGTTCATGGGACTGGCGGTGGCGGCGCTGTTCATCCTGCTGGCGGTCATCATGCTGCCCAGGGCCATGCCGGCGGTGACGCAAGGCGCGGCGGCGGAGTAGCTGCCTCGCGGCTGCGCCTCAGAACTTGAGCTGCGCGCTGGCGGCGAAGCCTGCAATTGAGAAGCTGCCCGCCTGTTGCGGGAACGTGGCGCCGCCAGAGTCATCATAGAAGTCCCAACCGCCGCCATTCAACCAGGCCTGGCCATCGACCCCGGCGCATCTTCGCCCTGGTAGTTCGACTTCTGCTCGCCGAACAGAAAGGGCGGACTGGATCCGGATTCCGGGAAACGGCACATGCGCCGGTTCACCCCTTCAATTTATTATTACCGCAACGGATTTGTAACTCCTGATACGTTTCAGACAAAGAATGCGGCCCGAAACCGGACCGCCCCCAACCCCAAGGAGAATTTTCATGCGTAAAGGAACCAAGATCGTGCTGGCCGCCAGCGCACTCGTGCTGGCGGGCGCCGCCGGACTCTCAAGTCTTTCCACCGCGGAGCCTCGCGGCTCGTATGGCTGGGGCAAAAAGGGCGCGGGCCATGGCTACGGCAAGGGCGGAGGTCCGCACGCGATGATGCAGCGCTTTGATGCCAATAAAGACGGAAAGCTCACCCAGGAAGAGCTGGACGGGGCCCGCAAGACGCTCCTCGCCAGACATGATGGCGACAAGGACGGCAAACTCAGCCTGGCCGAATTCGAGAAGTTGTGGCTTGAAGTGAAGCGGCGGCGCATGGTGCGCAGCTTCCAGAGGATCGACGAGGACGGCGACGCCGCGATCACGCTGGACGAATTCCTGAAACCCTATGCCAAAATGATCTCGAGGCTGGACAGAAATGAGGACGGCGTCCTCGACAAACAGGACCGCCGCCCTCACAAACGCGGCAGTATGGGCGGCATGATGGGCAAGGATAAGGGCATGGGCAAGGGCGGCATGATGGGCAAGGATAAAGCCATGGGTAAGGGCGGCATGATGGGCAAGGATAAAGCCATGGGTAAGAGCGGCGGATAAGCCTTCCCCAACCCAGAAGGTCAAAATGCAGGGGGGCGGCACCTGTTACGAGCCGCCCCTAGGGCCTGTACTCTATCACGCCAGGTTGCGGACCCGCCGCGATATTGATTGAAATCTCCCGCAGCAGCTTGTTGCGCATACCCGTCACGATGTCGGAATAACTGCTCACGGTCATGACGAAGGCGCCCGCGCCGCCAATGACATTCTTCGCGAAATAGTAGTGCAGGAAAGGCTCCTCGGTGAGAATGGCGAGCGCGTTGACCGTGATGCCTTCATCGACAACCATATCGCGAACGAGGCGGGGCGGGATGCCAGAATTGTTGCTGCCGTCCCCCGATACATCGATGGATTTCCGCCGGCCCTCGAACCGGTTTCTGCGGATCAGCCGCTCGGCATATTGGAGCACTCCGCCAATCCCGGTGCTCTGGGAAAAGCTGCGGGTCGCATCGGCCGCGATCGCGGAGGCGAAGGCGTACGCCGAGGCCTCGTCAGTCAACCGCATCCAGGGAACGATCTGCGCCTGGTCATTGACCGAACTCCAGTGAACGACTGTCGCCGCAACGCCCCCCGTTGCACTTGTCCCGATGATGGCGGCAATCACCGCCGGATCGCGGAACGCCTGTACAAGCCCCTCGATCTGCAACTCGAATTCGGACGCGTCGACGCTGCCCGACGTATCCACGGCAAGCACCAGTTCAAGATCGACGCGCGTTTGCGATCTGGCGCCGGCCACCTGAGCCAGCACCAGAACAGCGGCCAGGAGGAGCGAAAGCAGGGGCCCCCTCCTGTCTGAACAGTTTTGCCGTAATGCCCTCATGGCGCCGACTGTAGCCGTTAATCCCGCCTCCGGCAAAATTGCGGCATGGGCGCCTCCGGGTTTGCCGGTGAGGACGCAATTCGATATGGTTGGCGCCATGATGGCCCCTGGCGCACAGATGCGGGCCTTGTTCGCCAATGCGTATAAACACCACATGATCAAAATCCCTCCCGCCCTGTAGAAGTGTGACCATGGACAGCTTGAACGAAATCGGCGTAACGCCGCTGCGCCTGACCGCCTTTCTCGGCATATTTGTGCTCATGGCGCTGCTGGAGCTGGCCATACCGCGGCGCGATCCGCGAGATGGCAAGGCCTCGCGCTGGTTCACCAATCTGATGATCGCGGGCATCGACAGTCTTGTCCTTCGGCTCATGACAATGCTGGCGGCGCCCCTGGCCGCTTTCGCGGCGGCGCTGTGGGCGCAAGATCAAGGCTGGGGCCTGCTGAACTGGCTGAACGGCTCACCGAGCTGGCCAGGATGGCCCGAGGTCCTTGCGGCAATGCTTGTCCTCGATCTGGCGATCTATTTCCAGCATGTGGTTTCGCACAAGATCCCGCTTCTGTGGCGGCTCCACAAGGTCCACCACACGGATGTCGATTTCGATGTCACGACGGCGGTGCGGTTCCACCCGGTGGAGATTGCCCTCTCCATGCTGTGGAAGATTGTCGTGGTTGTGATCCTGGGAGCCTCTCCGGCGGCGGTATTGCTGTTCGAGGTCACGCTCAATGGCTGCGCCATGTTCAACCACGCCAATATTCGCTTGCCGCTGTGGCTGGACCGGATTGTGCGGCTGATCATCGTCACCCCGGACATGCACCGCGTGCATCACTCGATTTATCCGCGGGAGTTCAACACGAATTACGGGTTCAGCCTGTCGGTCTGGGACAGGATATTCAGCACTTATACGGACCAGCCCCGGGACGGGCATACCAAAATGACCATCGGCCAGAAGAGCCACCTGAACGATAACCCGACCCGGCTCGGCTGGAGCCTGCGGCTGCCCTTCATGAAAACGCGGCGCTCGAATGCCGGGAAGCAGGGAAAAGCGGACTAAAAAAAACTGAGCGGGAAGTAGCGCAGGTGCAATTCCTCGAAACGCCCGCCGCTGCGCGCAAGGTGCAGGCCATAGTTCAGCGCATCGCGAAGTTTCCGGTTGCCCTTGGCGACGGCAATGCCAATGCCCTCACCGAAATATTTGCTTTCAGTGAAAGGCCCGCCGCGAAACTCACAGCAGTCGTCGGACGATATGCCGTTGAGCCAGAACATGAGCGACACGCCGTCGCCAAACAGAAAATCGATCTTGCCCTCGCGCAGAGCCGATTTGGCCTCCGCGGAGGTATCGTAACTGACCACCGCGGAGCGGGTAAAAAAATCCTTGAGATAAGCCTGGTGAGCCGTTTTCGTGACAACTCCGACCTTCCTGCCGACAAGGCTCTCGGGCGTAACTTCCACCGCCGGCCTGGACTTCAGCGCCACGAAGCGGGCGGGAGTGTAAAAATAGCTGTCGGTAAAATCCACCTTCCGCAGAATTTCCTCGCTGATCCGGTTCGAGGCGATGACCGCATCGGCCTCGCCTTCCTTGAGCGCGGGCAGCAGCCGGTTCCAGGGCACCGCGCGCACGGAGCACTCAACCGATAATTCTTCACACAGCGCGCGCGCAAGATCGACGTTGAAGCCGGTCAGCTCTCCCTCTTCGTCCAGATAGTTGAACGGCGGGTAATCGCTGTCGGTGATAAACCTGATTTGCTCAAGGTCCAGCAGATCGGGTTTTGGAATGCGCAAGGGACTCTCTTCGGCCGCGCCGGTGTTTTCGCCGGAGCGCTCCTGTCCGACGCCCGATGACGGCGCCAGGAGGAAAACAGACAGCAGGGCGGCTAGCGCCAAAATCGAAATTTTTCTGATCATAGGCGCGCATCATAGTGGCCGCGCCTGCCTTCGCAAGTGTGCAGATCACGGCGTTGCTGACAGTTTGAGTAAGATGGAAAATACAACTATAGCGTGCAGTACTTACATCAAACTCGAAGTATAAACCCAAATTTTCCCTATATCATAAGTTGCAAGGCTGCAAATGTCGTGAACATGGCGCGGAATTTCTTGCATTCCCTGCATCTCAAGCCGGATAATACTCGCAGACATGTACGGTGCGGCGGGGCTGAATCTCCGCCGGGCCGCATTAGAGTGGTTGTGCGCGGGCGGGCGCGGGGGACAATCAAAGTGCGTAGACCGGCAGGCACGGGCAGGACATCGGTTGGGACGCCCGCAAGTCAGGCCAGTCCCGACCCGGCGCGGCGGGCCGCGAAAACGCCTCATCCCTGGAAAATCAGCGAGTATGAATTCGTCAAGGGCACACTGATTGACGAAGCCACCTTTGAGCTTGCGGTCCAGATCGCCCGCCACTCGAATGTCACGCCGCGCGATGTGCTGATTTCCAACGGCTGGGTCCGCCCGGAAGATTATTCCCGCGCCCGCGCGCGCACCAGCGCGGCGGAATTTATCGGATTTCAGCGCGACGAAACATCTCGCTCCGCCTCCCGGCAGCCCGGTCCGCGTGCACGGCGCGCCAGCCTCCTTCGCACCGATGCGGAAAGGCTGCTGGACAATGCCATTCACGGGCTTGCCCGCCGCTTCCCCGGCGAGAGCGCCGGACAGGGGCTGATACCGGCACAGCGATACGCCCTGGCGGTTCTGTTTGCCGCCATCGGCATTGGCGCATTTCTGGCGCCCATCGCGACCCTGCATGTGCTGGCCGCCATCGCCACGTTGTTTTTCGGGCTCGTGGTGGCGCTGCGCCTGATTTCCTGCATCAATCTCATTGTCACTCTGCCGATGGAGTGGATGCGCCGCAAACACCCCCGGACCGCCGATGCGGATCTGCCGGTCTACACCATCCTCGTGCCGCTCTTTCGTGAACGCGCGGTGCTTTCTCAGCTGACGCAGGCGCTCTCCAGGCTTGACTATCCGGCTGACAAGCTGGACATCAAGCTCATCTTCGAGAGCGTGGACCCGGACACTCTGGCCTTTGCCGCAACGCTCGCCCTGCCGCCTAATTTCGAGTTCATTGTCGTCCCCGACCGCCAGCCGCGCACCAAGCCCAAGGCGGTCAATTACGCCCTGCATTTCGCCCGGGGCGATTTTGTCGTGATCTATGACGCGGAAGACCGGCCGGACCCGGGCCAGCTGCGCAGGGCGCTCCACGCCTTCGCCTCCGGCCCGCCCAACCTGGCCTGCGTTCAGGCCCGGCTGAGCGTCGAGAATGCATCGGAGAACTGGCTGACCAAACAGTTTGCAATCGAGTATGCGGCGCTGTTTTCCGGCATCCTGCCAACGCTTCAGCGCCTTGGCCTGCCCATTCCCCTCGGCGGCACGTCGAACCATTTTCGCGCCTCGGCGCTGAAATGGCTGGGCGCCTGGGACGCCTTTAACGTGACCGAGGACGCCGATCTCGGGATGCGCCTCTACCGCCACGGCTATATCTGCCGGATGCTCGATTGCGATACCCGCGAGGAAGCGCCCTGCGGTTTTAAATCCTGGCTGTATCAGCGCACCCGCTGGCTCAAGGGGTGGATGCAAACCTATTTTGTCCATATGCGCGCGCCGCTGAAGCTCTGGCGGCAATTGGGCACGGGCCGCTTCCTAGGCTTTCAGGTGATGGTTGGCGGGCTGATTTTCTCCGCCCTCGTGCATCCGCTGTTCTACGCGCTGATCATACTCAAGATTTCAACAGGCACGCCCTTCTTCGATCCCTCTGGCGTACTGGGATTGCATGTGTGGCTGCTGGCGCTGTTCAATGTGACGATCGGATATCTCGCCTCCATGGCGCTTTGCCTCATCACACTCAGGCGGAGGAATGTGCGGCTGGCGCTGCATATCCTCTTCATGCCGGCCTACTGGCTGCTTATTTCCCTGGCCGCCTACCGCGCACTGTTTCAACTCATCGACCGGCCGTTTTACTGGGAGAAAACGGAGCATGGGGTCAGCCGCATGAAGCCCTAGAAAAGAAGTCCGGGCCACCCGTCCCGCCGGCATTCATTCTCTCTGGAGATTAAATGCCAAACAGACTAAACAGGTGCGCTCAACAGCTGCCGGGATCAGGTCAAGAAAGTTTCATGCGTATTCTCGGTATCTCATGTCTTTCGCACGACGCGGGCATTGCGCTCATCAAGGACGGCATCCCCGAAATCGTTATCGAGGAGGAGCGCCTCAACCGGGAGAAGCGCACGCTTGAATTTCCCGCCCAATCGCTTTTCGAGGCCTTCGACCGGCGCGGCCTGACCCTTGACGATGTCGATGCCATCACCACGCCGTGGCGCATTCACGATATGCGCCGGCAAATGCGATGGATGCTGCTGCGCGGTTTTCCCCGGAGCTTCAACCTCCTGCGCCAGAATGCGCTGGGCGTGATCCCGCGCTATTTCATTTTTCTGGACTTTGTCCAGCGCTCCGGCCTGCGCAAACATTTCGGCAATGCGCGCGTTCCAACGATCGTCCAGTGCGGCCACCATAACTCCCACGCCGCCTCGTTTTATGTCTCGCCCTTCGACGAGGCGACCGTGCTCGTCATGGATGGTTATGGCGACAACTGTTCGACCAGCGTCTATGAAGGGTCCGGCGACAAGCTGCGGTTCGTCCGCAAAAACCGGCTCACCGACTCGCTGGGCATATTCTACACCTTCATTTCGCATTATCTGGGCTTTGCCAGCTTTGGCGACGAGGGCAAGGTCATGGGGCTCGCCGCCTATGGCGAGCCAACCTATGTGGAGCGTTTCCGCGATCTGGTGCATCTTCGCGAGGATGGCGAATACGCCCTGAACCGGGACTATTTCTGCCACCATCTTTACGGCCAGAACCGGCCGTTCACGCGCAAATTCCAGGAGGTCTTCGGCCCCCCTAATCCCTTCGGGGGCGAGTTGACGCAGCGGCACAGGGACCTGGCGTTTGCCCTGCAGGCGGTGACCGAGGAAACGATCCTTCATATTGTGCGCGCGATTTGCAAACAGCACGATGCCCGCAAGCTCTGCCTGGCCGGCGGCGTGGCCATGAACTGCGTGGCCAATGCCAAAATCCTTGAACACACCGATGTGGAGGAAATCTGGGTGCCGCCCTGCGCGTCCGATACCGGCGTACCGCTGGGGAGCGCGCTGTGGCACCACCATCAGACTTTGGGCAATCCACGTTCGTTCGAGCTTACCCATCCCTTTTACGGGGTCGGCTACAGTGATGAGGAAATCGTCGCGGCGCTGAAAGCGGCCGGGCTCACCTATAAGAGGCTGGAGGAAGGAGAGCTGTTTGCGGCGGTCGCCGGCGATCTGGCGGAAGGGAAGATTGTCGGCTGGTTCCAGGGCAGATTCGAAATGGGCGCCCGGGCGCTCGGCAACCGTTCGATCTTGGCCGATCCGCGCCGCGCGGAGATGAAGGACATCATCAATGCCCGGATCAAACACCGCGAACCCTTCCGCCCCTTCGCGCCGGCAGTGCTGATCGAACATGCCTCGGAATATTTCGAAATTGATCAGGCCGATCCCTATATGACGATCGCGCCACGGGTCAGAAAAGAAAAGGCGAAACTCATTCCCGCCGCCGTCCATGTCGATGGGACGGGGAGGTTCCAGACCGTCGAGCGCGCCGCCAACCCGCGCTATTATGGTGTCATCGAAGCCTTTAAGGAGCGCACCGGCATTCCGGTCCTGCTGAATACCAGCTTTAACCGCCAGGAGCCGATTGTCGCCCGGCCCGAAGAAGCGATCTCCTGCTATCTGCGCACGGACATGGATGGGCTTGTGCTGGGGAATTACTATTCAACCGGCCGGAACCCGGCGGCCGTAAAGCAGGCCCATGCCGCATTTGAAAAATCGGCCGCGCCGGAGGTGTCCTAGCAATTTTTTAACCATCCTGCGCCAAGCTTGAGGAAGCATATGTAGGGCGCGTTTCTGCCATGTATAAAACCAATACCGACTTTTCCCGGATCCGCATCCTCGTGGTCGAGAACCACGAGCTGATGCGCCGGCTGCTGGGAGAAATGCTGCGCGGCTTCGGCGTACGCCATATCCGCTATGCCCACGACGTGCCCGGGGCCATCGAACATGTTTATGGCGCGCGCTTCGACGTGATCATTCTCGATTTCTTTCTCGGCGAACTCGATGGCGCGGATTTCGCCAAACATATCCGCTTTGACGAAGACTGCTGCAACCGCATGGTGCCGATTCTGCTGATCACCGGCATGCCGGACCATCACAAGGTCATGAGAGTGCTCGACGCCGGCATCAACGCCATGCTGGCCAAACCGATCGCGGCCAGGGATCTGTATCACCGCATTCATACGCTGGTTACCAGCCCCAGGCCCTTCATTATTACCAACGACTATGTTGGCCCGCAGCGCAGCCGGAAGAAACCGGCCATCTCCAAAAGACGCCCGCGCCCCGCCATCCTCGCCGCCAGCTCGCGGCGCGGAGCCCGCCGCAAGCCGCCCAACCCGGCCTATGAAGACGGTATTCTGATCTAGGTTGAACCGACATTCAGGAAATTCCCCGCCGCACCGTCAAGAGCTTGATGATGTCCTTGTAAAGGAATTTCTTTTCCACCAGCTCCAGTCCGGCGGCATCCAGATACTGCTCGGTATTGCGGTTGAATTCGGCGCCATAAGCAAACCGCACCCAGGGGGCCCAGAGTTTCATGATGAAGCGCCGCAAGGGGTTTTCCGAAATGGCGTATTCCAGAATGCGGATAGTGCCGCCGGGGCGGCAAACCCGGCGAAGCTCTTCAAGGGCGGCCTGCTGGTGCTCGTCGTCGAGTACGCAAAAAAGGAAGGTCGAGATGATACCGTCGAAACTGTCGTCGGCAAAATCCATCTCCATCACATTCATTTCGCGCAAGACGACCGCCGTACCGAGCTTGTCCCTGCGCCGCCGGGCGCGCGCGAGCATGGCCGGGCTGAGATCGACGCCGGTCACGTGCGAGCCATCCGGGTAGAATGGAAAATTACGCCCGGTTCCGACCCCGGCGTCGAGCAGGGCGCCACTCAGACCCTCGAACGGCAACCGGCGCAAGGCCTTGTAGCGGCCATGCTCAAAAAACAGATCGAGGGCGTCATAGAGCCGGGCGACGCGGTTATAGGTTTTCTGTTTGCTGATGGGGCCCTCCCAAGCCGCTATTCTGGATGCTGCACGAACATCGCCTATGAGTCCCAACCCTAAGACACAGCCGCGTCATTCGCGCTTTCAAGGAGCGCGCGCACGTCGCCGGGAGGCGCGACGCTGCTGCGTTTGACCATATCGAAAAACACATTCACGCTGCGCGCCGTCGCTACGCATTTCTCGCCCGAAAACAGGCCATATCCGGTGGCGAAGGATTTGGTGCCGACCCGCTCGACCCGGGCGCCGACATCGACGATGCCGGGATAGCGGAATTCGGCCAGATAGTCGATTTCCACATGAACCAGCACATAGTTGAGATCGGGATATTTCTCGCGCAGCAAAAAGCGGTGGATCAGCATGGTCCGGCCCGCCTCCACATAGGCGGCGATGGCCACATTGTTCACATGCCCCAGATTGTCCTCATCGGAAAACCGGATGGTTACGCCCGTCCAGTGCCCGAAGCTGGCGCGGTCGGTGAGGTCGGTGCGAAGGCTGTCATCGGTCATAAGTTCACCCCCCCGGGCGCGGTGCGGTTTGTCCGCCGGATATGGAAGCTGGAGCGGGTGAAGGGAATCGAACCCTCGACACCGAGCTTGGGAAGCTCGTGCTCTACCACTGAGCTACACCCGCGATGTTCTTTCTTTGCACGTTTTGCATCCAAGAAATTGTGATTAAACGTATACAGCGTGCATGTTAGGGTCCGCGACTTCTTGAATCGAAGGAAAAATATCTACCATGAGCGATGTTGTTCTGGAGCACAGGGGCGACGTGCGCGTCAAGGCCCGTGCGAAATTCGCCGACCCCGATGTGACGGCGAACGGGCAGCCTCGTGCGCGCGTCGCGCTCGAGGCGCTGGAAACGCTTTGGTTCAACACCGGCACGCTGTGCAACATCGAATGCGCCAACTGCTATATCGCCTCGAGCCCCCGCAATGACGCTCTGGTCTATATCACGGCGGATGAGGCCCGCGTCTTCCTCGATGAAATTGCCGCCCTCGAACTCGCCACCCGCGAGATAGGCTTCACCGGCGGCGAGCCCTTCATGAACCGGGATATTCTGGCCATGGCCGGCGATGCGCTGGAGCGCGGATATGAGGTACTGATCCTCACCAACGCCATGCAGCCCATGCAGCGCAAACGCGTCAAGGCAGGGCTGCTGGAGCTGGTGCGCGACCATGGGGACAAACTCACCCTGCGCGTCAGCCTCGATCATTACACACAGGAGCTTCATGAAAAGGAGCGCGGAGACAGAAGCTGGGCGCGCACGCTGGAGGGTCTCGACTGGCTGTCGCAAAACGGCTTCCGGATCGCCATTGCCGGGCGCACCTGCTGGGGCGAGGGAGAGGAAAAAGAACGCGCGGGCTATGCGGCGCTGATTGCCAACCGGGGCTGGCGCGTCGACGCGCTTGATCCCTTGGCGCTTACGTTGTTTCCGGAAATGGACGAAACAGTGGACGTGCCCGAGATCACCACCGCCTGCTGGGACCTTCTGGGGGTGGCCCCCGCCGACATCATGTGCGCCACCAGCCGCATGGTGGTGAAACGCAAGGGCGAGGCAAAGCCCATCGTGCTGCCCTGCACGCTATTGCCCTATGACGGGGCCTTCAACATGGGCGCGAGCCTGAGCGCCGCGGCAAAAGCCGACGGCGGCATGTTCGCGGGCGGCGCGGTCAAACTCTGCCACCCCCACTGCGCCAAATTCTGCGTGCTCGGGGGGGGAAGCTGTTCTGGCTAGAGCACGATCCGAAAAGTGGGAACCGGTTTTCGGAAAAATCGTGCGTCAAAACAGAAAGCTGGAGCGCCCATATGATTCAATCAAATTGGATAGCGCTCTAGCTCAGCCTATTTCTCCAGCGCAATGGCATAGGCCAGCACCACCGCAAATAATGTGAATGCGCCAATCGCCAGAGCCAGATAAAGCATCTCGCCTTCGGTCATGAATTCTCCTCTCTGTCATAGTGAGAAGAGAACCATTGCGCGGCGCCGCACCGCCCGCCTTGATCTGGATCAGATGGGATTATTGCGCTTTGAAATGCTTCGACAGTTTCAGGCCTTGGGCCTGATAATGGGAGCCGATGCCCTGCCCGTAGACCTGCTCGGGCGGCTCGGTGAGGCGTTCATAGATCAGCTGACCGATGATCTGGCCGTGTTCGAGAATGAACGGAACCTTGTGGGAGCGCACTTCCAGCACCGCCTTTGACCCCGCGCCGCCTGCTTCGCTATAGCCAAATCCGGGATCGAAGAACCCGGCATAGTGAACGCGGAACTCACCGACCAAAGGATTGAACGGAACCATCTCCGCCGCCTGGGTCGGCGGCACCGAAACCGCTTCCTTCGAGGCGAGAATATAAAACTGGTCCGGATCGAGGATCAGCTGCGTCTGCCCGCGCGCATGGATCGGTTCCCAGAAATCGAGCACTTCCAGCGCGCCGGGCTTGTCCACATCCACAAGACCCGTATGCCGCTTGGCGCGGTAGCCGACAAAGCCCGTATCGGGATCGCCCGCCAGATCGACGGAAAGATATTGATCTGCATGCACTTCCCTGGGGTATGGCTCGCCGGAATCGGGTTCCGCCCTCTGGAAATTCGGTTCCGCGCGAAACCGTATCTGCGACAGCCGCGAACCGGCGCGCACCAGAACCGGGAATGTCTGCGGGCAAATCTCCGCATA
>QIGN01000126.1 GCA_003228955.1 Hyphomicrobiales bacterium | reverse complement strand
CGAGGACGGGCTTGAGCATATTCTGACCCTGCATGTCTGGTCCCGCGCCGGCGGCAAAAAAGAAACCCACGAAATCATTGAGGCGATCCGCCAGGCGCTGCATGATGCAGCCGTTACGGTAAATGATCATGCGCTGGTAAATCTGCGCCATGAATTTTCCGAAGCGAGGCAAGACCCGGACGGCGAGACGTATCATGGGATCGTGCGGTACCGGGCGGTTACGGAGCCGCTGGCGGCTTAGGGTCCAGACAGTTTCTTTAACTTAAAGAACACCCCAAGCGCCCCCATCCCGGGGCGCTTTTTTGTTGCCCATGCGGCACCCACCCAAACATCACGGAGATAATTGAATGGTTGCTCAAAAGGGCAAGGACCTTCTGTTGAAGGTCGACAGCGACGGGCTTGGCGCGTTCACGACTGTTGCGGGGACGGAGAGTGTCGATGTGACCGACTCCGAGAGTGCCGGGCAGTGGCGCGAGCTGCTCACCGGCGGCGGCATCAAGTCGGCGCGGGTGGCGGGGAGCGGCATCTTTAAAGACGCCGCGTCGGACGAGACCGTGCGCGGCCTCTTCTTCAACGGAACGATCCGCGACTGGCAGGTGATTGTGCCGGACTTCGGTACGGTTCAGGGCGCGATGCAGATCACCGCGCTGGAGTTCGCCGGAAATCACGACGGCGAGGTGACCTATGACTGGCGCTCGAATCCGCCGGCGCTCTGACCTTCACCGCCGCTTGAGCCGGACAGATATGGCCAACAGTCATCGCGGGGAAATCGAGGCCGAACTTGACGGCAAGCGCTATCGCCTCTGCCTCACCCTTGGCGCGCTTGCCGAGCTCGAACACGCCTTTGGCGAAGATGACATGCTGGGCGTGGTGGAGCGCTTCGAAGCGGGGCGCATCACCGCGCGCGATACCATCCGCATCCTTGGCGCGGGCCTGCGCGGCGCAGGCTATGACATCACCGATGACGCCGTCTCCGCCATGAAGGCGGAGGGCGGCGCGGCGGGCTTCGTGGAAATCGTTGCGGCATTGCTGACGGCCACATTCGGTGTTGCGCAGATCGAGACATCTGGCGGGGAGGGGGCGTCAGACCCCGTGGGAAAGCCGCCTCAGACTCCGGTGTCAGCGCCGGAGCACAAGACGGGCATAACGGCGACATAGACCCCATCGACTGGAAGCGCCTCATGGCGCTCGGCCTTGGCGTTCTGCGCCTCCCTCCTGCGCATTTCTGGTCCATGAGCATGTCCGAATTGAATGCCGCAGTCGAAGGACATACCGGCGCCGCCTGGGCGGCCGCGCCCATATCCCAGCATGAATTCGGCGCGCTCATGGGCCGTTATCCGGATCAATCAATCG
The DNA here is from genome assembly GCA_003228955.1 of Hyphomicrobiales bacterium. Classification (GTDB taxonomy): domain Bacteria; phylum Pseudomonadota; class Alphaproteobacteria; order Rhizobiales; family Methyloligellaceae; genus UBA2767. The sequence goes on along the minus strand of QIGN01000126.1, from coordinate 37,520 downwards.
AGCAGGAGACCTGATGGAAGAGTTTTCGTTCCGCGACAATGGCGACCTTGAACGGTTGCGCCAGGGCGTCGCCGAGACCCGCAGGGAAATGGACCTGGCAGCCCGTGCCGGGCGCAGCTTCGGCTCCTCGCTCACGCGCGCCTTCACCGATGCGGCCGTGAGGGGCAAGAAGCTCTCCGACGTGGCGAAAAGTCTGGCGCTGTCGCTCTCGCGCACCGCATTCAAGGCGGCGATCAACCCGCTTGGCAAGGCCATCGGCGGCAGCCTGACGGGCGCATTGACGCGCGCGCTCGGGTTTCAGAAGGGCGGCGTATTGGCCCGTGGCACTCCGGTCCCGTTCGCGCGTGGCGGTGTCATCGCCTCGCCGACCACGTTTCCGCTCGCGGGCGGGCGCACGGGGCTTGCGGGGGAAGCGGGACCGGAAGCGATTTTACCGCTGGCGCGCGGGAGCGACGGGCGTCTTGGCGTGCGATCCGAGGGGCGCGGCGGGGTGACCATCAATTTCAACGTGACGACACCGGATGCCGAGAGCTTCCGGCGCTCAGAGTCACAAGTGGCGGCCATGCTCAACCGCGCCGTCTCGCGCGGCGGACGGAATCTTTAGAAAGCAACACGCATGAATTTCCACGAAATCCGGTTCCCCACGCGAATTTCCATTGCGTCTTCCGGCGGGCCTGAACGGCGCACGGAGGTGATTGTTCTGGGCTCGGGGCATGAAGAGCGAAACACACGCTGGGCCGACTCGCGGCGCAGCTACAATGCGGGATACGGTGTCAAAACGCGCAACGATCTCCATGATGTCATTGGGTTTTTCGAGGAGCGGCGCGGGCGGCTCTACGGCTTCCGCTGGAGCGACCGGACGGATAATAAATCCGGTCCTCCGCAGGATACTCCAAGCCTTACCGATCAGCTTCTGGGGGCGGGCGATGGTACGACGGCGGCGTTCCAGCTGATCAAGACCTATGGCGGGTCCTTCGCGCCCTATGCGCGGGCGATCACCAAGCCCGTCTCCGGCACGGTTCTGATGGCGCTTGACGGTGCTGCGCAAACCGAAACGACAGATTATATCGTCGATCCCACGACGGGCATCGTCACCTTCGTGCCGGGCAAAGAGCCTGCCGTTGGCGTGCAGGTGACGGCCGGGTTCGAGTTCGATGTGCCCGTCCGTTTTGATACCGATGAGCTCAAAATCGACCTCACGACCTTCGAGGCCGGGCAAATTCAGAACATTCCGGTAGTGGAGATCAGACTATGAGGGTGCTACCCACCGGGTTGCAGGCGCATCTGGATACCGGCACGACGACCCTGTGCTGGTGCTGGCGTATCATTCGCGCCGATGGCGTCACGCTTGGCTTTACCGATCACGACTATGATCTCGTTTTCGACGGCACCACATTCGAAGCGGCGAGCGGGTTCACGGCGAGTGACGTCGAGAGCACGGTCGGCCTCGGTGTGGATAATCTCGATGTGGAGAGCGTGCTGCGTTCCGGCACCCTGAACGAGGGCGATCTGGCCGCGGGTCTGTTCGATGGCGCTGAAGTCGAAATCTTCCGGGTTAACTGGGGCGATACCGGGCAGCGCTTACTCATCCGCGCCGGGCATCTGGGAGAAGTGACGCGCGGGCGCCATTCATTCCGCGCCGAGGTGCGGGGTCTCGCCCATGAGTTGCAGCAGCCCAAGGGCCGTCTCTACCAGTTTGGTTGCGACGCGGATCTGGGCGATGCGCGCTGTACGGTCGATCACGAACTTGCCGCCTTCAAGGGTACGGGCAGCGTTGCTCAGATCGATGGCGCACGCGTGGTGACAGTGAGTGGCCTTGACGCCTTCACCAGTGACTGGTTCACGCGCGGTCTTCTCACCTGGACCAGCGGTGCGAACGCGCTTCAGAAAATGGAGATCAAGCTCCACACAAAGGCCGACACAACGGTCACCATCGAGCTTTGGCAGCGCATGAGCCAGCCCATTGCCGTCGGCGACGCTTTCGCGGCGAGTGCCGGTTGTGACAAACAGTTTTCGACCTGCCGGGACAAGTTCAATAACGCCGTGAATTTTCGCGGCTTCCCGCACATCCCGGGCAATGATTTCGCCGTGTCCTATCCCAACAGCGACGACCCGCAAAATGATGGCGGGAGCTTCTTTTCTTGAGTCTTTCGCGGGTGCGTGTCGTCGAGGTGGCGCGCGAGTGGATCGGCACGCCCTATCACCAACAGGCAAGCCTTAAGGGCGCGGGCTGCGACTGTCTGGGGCTTGTTCGCGGCATCTATCGCGAGTTGTGCGGCGCGGAGCCCGAGCCAATGCCGCCCTATACGCCGGATTGGGCGGAAGGGAATGGGGCGGAAACCCTGTTGCTGGGCGCACGCCGGCATCTGCACGAACGGGAACCGCAAGCCGCCGAACCTGGCGACATTCTGGTGTTCAGACTAAGGAGCGCAGCCATGGCCAAGCATATGGCAATCCTGGCAACAAAGGGCACCATGATCCACGCCATGGAACATGGACCCGCCTGCGAAGTCCATTTTGGAAGCTGGTGGCGCCGGCATTGCGCGGCCTCCTTCATTTTTCCAGGAGTTGAATAGTGGCAACTTTGGCGCTTGGCGCGGTTGGAGCCGCAGTCGGCGGAGCGGCCTTGCCCTCTGGGCTGTCCGTACTGGGCACGGCCCTTTCAGGTGCGTCGATCGGTACGGCTCTGGGCTCGATCGCGGGCAGCGTAATCGATCAGGCCCTGTTCGCTCCCTCGGGCCAGCAGCGCCAGCAGGAAGGCGCGCGCCTATCCGACCTGAAGGTGTCCTCCTCGACGGAAGGGGGGCATATTGCGCGCAGCTATGGACGGGTTCGCCTGCCGGGGCAGCTCATCTGGGCAACACATTTTGAAGAGGAGGTCATCAAGACCACGACACAGGCCGCATCCGGCGGCGGGAAAGGTCTCGGCGGCGGCGGTCGAGGCGGTGGCAGCCGGCCACAGCAGACCACGCAGATCGAGTATCATTACTTCGCCAATATCGCCTATGCCATTTGCGAAGGCGAAGTGACCCGGATAGGCCGCATCTGGGCCGATGGCAAGGAACTCAATCAATCGGATTTCACCATCCGGGTTTACCGGGGAAGCGATACCCAGCAGCCCGACAGCCTCATGGAAACCAAGGAGGGGGCAGGGAACGCGCCCGCCTATCGCGGGATCGCATATGTCGTGTTTGAGCGCATGGCGCTCGCGCGCTTCGGCAACCGGCTGCCGCAGTTGAATTTTGAAGTGTTCCGCACCGTCGACACGTTCGAGGACACCGTCAGGGCCATAACAATCATCCCGGCCTCGGGTGAGTTCGTCTATGAAAGCGAGGAAATTGTCCGCGATGCGGGCGGCGGCGCCACAGTCACCGAGAATGTTCATTCCGCACAAGGCGGGACCGACTGGAATGTCGCCATCAATCAGCTTCAGGAAGCCTTTCCCAATGTTGGCGCGGCGTCGCTTTTCGTCAGCTGGTTCGGCAGTGACTTGCGCGCCGGCCAGTGCGAGCTGCGCCCCGGCGTGGAAATCCAGAACAAGGTCACATTTCCCAAGACCTGGAGCGTTGGCGGGACGAGCCGTGCGGGCGCCCATCTGATTTCAACCCATGAGGGGCGTCCCGCTTTCGGCGGCACGCCTTCTGATGACTCCATCGTCTCGGCTATACAGGACCTGAATACGCGCGGTGTTGCGGTGACGTTTACGCCTTTCGTGATGATGGATGTGCCGGATGGCAACGCCCTGATCGACCCCTATACCGGTGCGGCAAGCCAGCCGGTCTACCCCTGGCGGGGCCGTATCACGGTGGACCCGGCAGCGGGTCAGCCCGGTTCGCCCGATAAAACGGCTGCCGCCGCAGTCCAGGTCTCAAATCTGGTCGGGACAGCGGTGCCGGGTGACTTTGCCGTCACCGGGCAGAGCGTGAGTTATTCGGGCCCGGCCGAATGGAGTCTGCGCCGTATGGTGCTGCACTATGCGCATCTGTGTCAGGCGGCCGGTGGTGTCGATGCCTTTGTCATTGGCTCGGAATTGCGCGGCCTCACGCAGGTGAGGGACGGGGCTGTGAGCTACCCGTTCGTGGATGCGCTTGTCGCGCTCGCCAGCGATGTAAAATCCATACTCGGCCCCGGCGCCAAAGTCACTTACGCGGCCGACTGGTCGGAATATTTCGGCCATCAGCCTGGCGATGGCTCAGGCGATGTCACCTTCCATCTGGACCCCTTATGGTCATCGCCGGATATCGACGCCATCGCCATTGACGTTTACTGGCCGTTGTCCGACTGGCGCGACGGCGAGGCTCATTCGGATCGGCTCGCCGGCGCCTCCTCTATCCATGATTTCGATTATCTTAAAGGAAATATTTTCGGCGGTGAGGGCTATGACTGGTTCTACGCCAGTGATGCGGATCGTACCTCTCAGACGCGGTCCCCAATCACCGACGGAGCTCACGCCAAGCCGTGGGTGTTCCGCTTCAAGGATATCCGTTCCTGGTGGCAGAACCAGCATTTCAACCGGCCAGGCGGTGTAGAATCGGGTACGCCGACGCCCTGGGTGCCGGAATCGAAACCCATCTGGTTCACCGAGCTTGGCTGCCCGGCGGTCGACAAGGGATCCAATCAGCCGAATGTATTTATCGACCCGAAAAGTTCGGAGTCGCAGACGCCTTACTTTTCCAGAACCACCCGCGATGATCTCATTCAGCGGCGCTACATTCAGTCTTTCTATGACTTTTTCGATCCCGCTCATATTGATTATGTCGCCGGCTCGAACCCGGCATCGTCGATCTTTGGCGGCGAGATGGTCGATATTACCCGCCTCTATGTTTACACATGGGATGCGCGGCCCTATCCGGCCTTTCCCCTGGCGCTCGATGTCTGGTCGGACGGGGGCAACTGGGAGTTCGGACACTGGCTGACGGGCCGGGCCGCGGGCGGGCCGCTGCCGGCTGTCGTTGCGCAAATTCTGAACGATTATGGCTTCGCGCGCCATTCGGCGGCGCAGCTCACCGGGCATCTCGACGGCTATGTGATTGATCGCATCATGTCCGCCCGCGAGGCGCTGCAGAGCCTTGAGCTGGCCTTCTTTTTCGACAGCTACGAGTCCGGCGGCCTCATTCAGTTCAGGCATCGCGGCGCCGGCGGGACGGCCGCGCAACTTGTCGCCGACGATCTGGTTGATCGCGGCAAAGAGCGCGAGTTGTTTGAAATAACGCGCGGTCAGGAAACTGAACTGCCGCTTTCGGCGAAGCTCACCTATATCGACGGCAATACGCAATACCGGCAGGCGGCTGTCGAGGCGCGCCGTCTCGCGGTGCGCTCCGAACGGGTATCGACCGCCAGCGTGCCGGTTGTGATGGCCCAGGCCCAGGCCCAGGCCATGGCCGAATCCTGGCTGCAGGAAGCCTGGACCGCGCGGCAACGGGCCAGTTTTGCCTTGCCGCCAAGCCGCATGGCGCTGGAGCCGACGGATCTGGTTTCGCTTCAGGTTGGAAATCAGACCTTGCCGTTGCGAATCATTGAGATGAGGGAAGGAGTAGACAAGGAACTCGAAGCACGCTCCATCGAACCGGAAGTCTTTACCGCGCTGCGCACGCCGCTGCGCAATGCGCCACAAGCCACGCCTGCAGTCTACGGCCAGGCCCTGGCGACATTCATGGACCTGCCATTGCTGCGCGGCGATGAAGAAGCCCATGCCGGGTATGTGTCCGCGTACCAGTCGCCGTGGCCCGGCGCGGTTGCCTTCTACCGGTCCCCGGAAAGCACCGGCTTCGTCGTCAAGGCGCTGGCGACCGCGCCCGCAACGCTCGGAGTGAGCGAGTTGGATTTCTCATCGGGACCCACCAGCCGGTTTGACCGCGCGAATATCTGCCGGGTGCGCCTCGACAATGGCGACCTTCAGTCGGTGACCGAACTGGCCCTGCTCGGCGGTGCAAACACGGCGGCCATCGAAAATCCGGCTAGCGACTGGGAGGTGTTCCAGTTTCGCGATGCCACGCTGGTTGCGCCATCAACATATGAGCTGTCCTTCCTGCTGCGCGGACAGGCCGGCACCGAGCAAGCGATGGCTGATCCTGTTCCCGCCGGCGCACGCTTTGTGTTTCTCGATTCAGCCGTTGCCCAGGTGGATATGACGGCCGATGAGATCGCCCTCGAATTCAACTGGAAATACGGGCCCATCAGCCGGGATATCGGCCATGCCTCCTATCAGGACCAGGTTCGCGCCTTCTCCGGCCTTGGTTTGCGTCCATTGAGCCCGGTTCACATCCGGGCCGCGCCCGCCGGCAACGATGTCGTGATTTCGTGGGTGCGCCGCACGCGGCTTGGCGGAGACAGCTGGGAAACGTCGGAAGTTCCTCTGGCAGAAGATACCGAGCGCTATGTGGTCGACATTCTGAATGGTGCGTTAGTGAAACGTACGCTCGCCAGCGAGGTGATGAGCGTGACCTATAGCGAGGCAGACCAGATTGCCGACTGGGGCACACCCCAGTCCACTTACAACATCAATGTCTATCAGCTGAGCGCCGCATATGGGCGCGGACAACGCAGGGAAGCGCAAATTCATGTCTAACTCGGCCAATCTCGGCCTGCCATTCATCGAGGCGGCCCAGGCACAAAAGCATGTGACCCACAATGAGGCCCTTCGCGGACTGGACACACTGGTCCAACTGTCCGTGATCGACCGTGATCTGAGTGTTCCGCCAGCGGGTCCCTTAGAGGGTGATCGCTATCTTGTTGCAAGCGCCGCAAGCGGGGTCTGGCTTGGCCAGGATACTAGCATTGCCGCATGGCAGGACGGCGCATGGGCATATTATACACCTAAAGCCGGGTGGCTATGCTGGGTCGACGACGAAGATTCACTTATTACCTGGGACGGATCTTCCTGGGTGGATGCGCTGGCGGCCATGGGGGCCATCAGCAATCTGGATACCCTTGGCATCAATTCCACGCCCGATCTGACAAACAGGCTGGCCGTTTCAAGTCCGGCTGTTCTGCTCAATCACGAAGGCGCCGGGCATCAGTTAAAGATCAACAAGAGTGCTGCCACAGACACCGCCAGCCTGCTGTTCCAAACCGGGGCCGCCGGGAGAGCCGAGATGGGTCTGACCGGCGATGACGACTATCATTTCAAGGTAAGCGCCGACGGCGTCAACTGGAGCGAAGCCATCGTGATCGACCGGACCACGGGCGGCGTCACATTCCCCAATACAACCATCAGCGGCGGTGGGTCCGCAGGACTTGGCGCCATGCTTTTTTGGGCAGCCAACTAAAACTAAGGAGAGATGCATATGCCACTTGGAGCGGCCGACCTCGCGGCGGCAACGGATACGGAACTCTATGTAGTTCCAACGGGCAGAAAGGCCAGCGTGAATGTCGCCTTTTGCGCCCGCACGCAATCAGCCGACGTGCGGCTGGCGGTGACGGATGGCGCACTGCCTGCGGTGAAGGACTGGATTGAATTTGATGTCACTCTCGGTGCAGCAGGCGTTCTTGAACGCACGCAAATATGGATGACCGCAGGCGAAAAACTTTACGCGCGGGCGAGCGCAGCCGGCGTCTCAGTTGTCGTCTATGGACCAGAGGAGACAGCCTAATGGCTCGATTTGTATCATCGGATGCTTTGGCGGGGACCACTGCCGCCAGCGTTACCTACGACAATGCCTCCTCCGGGCTATCCGCGACCAATGCAAAAACGGCTTTGGACGAATTGGAGACAGAAAAGCAGCCCATAAATTCGGGCAAGTCGGTTCCGCAGGCCCTCGGCACCGTATCCTCCGGCACCACGACGCCGGAACCCTCCACAGGAGCGGTCAAGACACTGACCAATGGCGGTATCTTCACATGGGCCGCGCCGACCGAGGAAGGCGGTTACATCTGCATCGCCACCAACAACGCAAGTGCCGGGGCGATTACCGCCTCGGGCTTCGACGAAGCAGAAACCGCAAAATTCACCACCACAAATGGCGACAAATTCGAGGTCTGCGTCACCAATATAGGCGGCCAGCAATCCATGACCGTGCGGGCGCTGCAATGAGTTTGGGCGCGATGCTTTGCGCCGCGCGGCGGCGGGCGGCGGGCGGCGGCGGGGCCACCGGCGTGCAGCAGAAGATGGCCGCGCCAGCGGATAACAATGGTGTCTTCGGTGCGGCGAACGCCGTCTTCGTGCCCGCCACGAATGTGCTGTCGCCGGCGGGATATCTGACCAACGGGTCGACGGTGTTCAAATGGATCATCAACATGAACGAGGTCCGCTCCGGCATCACGATGCACATTCTGCAATATCAGGGCGCCAACTCCTTCGACGTGATGCACACGCAGACCGGTATCAATCACGGCGGGACCGGCGAGGAATTGTTCAACCTCGCCGCGAATTACACCATTCCCGCAAGCGGCAACTTCCTGCCCGCCCTCTATCACGGCGACATCCAGACAATGGATTACGTCTCCGCCGCCAATATCTGGGAGCGGTTCAACTCCGGCGATGTTTCGGGCACGGGCAATGTGCTGAGCGCCAAGACCAACCGCGAATGCGCGTCGTTCGGCGTGGAATACTAGAGCAGGGAACGCGCCATGACACAGATAACAATCCCCCTTGAGATGCTGCTTGGCATCGGCGGTATCTTAAAGGATCGATCTTGCGGCATAAAATGGTGCCCGGTTTTGGGCACCGCAGAATGACAGAAAACATGGATAGCCATTCAAAATTATGGAACACACAACAACCGGGAAAATCGACTCTGCAATTGCCGCAACGCTCATTGCCTCTCCGGCGTGGGCATCGTGGCTTGGCAGTCTGAACCAGTTTCTGACTTCAATAATGCTTTTATGCGGCGTTGCACTGGGCTTCGGCCGGCTTTGGTTATTCGTGAAGCGATTGCGGGCCGGGCCCAAGCCCTGACGATCTGAGGAAACTAGCGGCTCATTGACGAACGCCGCTTCACGCCGTGGAGTCCGGTTTAAACCGCCAAACCTGACCGCAACCAGGTGACGCGCCAAAGCCCGCGATCAAAGCGCCGTCATGTTCGCAGAAATTGTAAACGTAATCGCTCTGCGAGCCGTTGGCGAGAGGCGCATTCATGCGGCGATAAACGTTCGGGCTCCATGAGTTATTGAGGCCTGTTCCACCGATTTGCGTCCAGCCATCCCTCGACAAGCACAAGATCGCAGCTTGCCCAGCTGGACGCCCGCCACAGCCGACTATCAAATGATCCCTGAAAGGATGCACAGCATTGAAACTGTAAAGTCCTTGAAACCCCCGTGGTGGCAGGGGGACCGGTTTCCACGCTTTGCCGGCATATGACCAAATGTTGGAGTGATTTCCTGCTGCTGCGGGTTCACGATTGCCCGTTGCAATAAGGGTATCTCCGAGTGAGCAAAGGCGAAGTATGGTAGATTGATGGTTCCAGCTCCCGTTGTTTCCATCGCCACCGATAACCCGACCGGAAAGAATATCGATCACATGCCCGCCGAACCATCCGGCGCCGACGGTTCCGCCACAGAGGTGTTTCTTGTGAGGGTGAAGATCATAAATGCATTGGTAGGGATGATCGTTCAATACATCGTTCCATTGCCCGTCAAAGATGAGAACTGGCGCAGCCGTTTCGGATTTCGTTGAAGGCACAAGGGAGCAGAAAAGTTTTCCGTCAAAGCTGGCAAGAGCGGCAACGGAGAAAAACCTGGGCCATTGCCCCGCCATTTCGAAGTGCTGGCCATCGCCTCGCCAGAGCGACGCTCCGTCGCGTAATGAGGTTGCGCCAAACCAGATTTCACCGTTATGGCGGCAGAGGGTCACAATCTCGGTTATGCCCTGACGACTGAACAGCTCGTGCCAGTCGCCATCATAGCGCATAAGAGAGCCCCTGCCGCGGCGCCCAGCATCAAAGCCGACATAGAGATTTTCAAGACTCAGAAGAGCTCTGGCACGGTGGTAATTTGCAAAATGGTCGAGACGTTGCCAGGCCCCGACAAGAGGTTTTTTTGGTAGATCAAGAGCAACAGGATTTCCGGAACTTGGGAGACTGGCGGCGTTATATTTCTCCAGTTCGGATAAGCGGTTTTCAACGGACTGAAGTCTGTATCCGAAATAAGCAGCTCGCTTAATGAAATAAGACATCCGGATTGTATTGCCCGCGATCTGAGAGGTCTAAACAGCAGTGCACCGGACTGTCGTTTACTTCAAAAGTTTGAATCTGGAAAGGGAGGCCATACCGGGCGTGGGCCGGCTTTGGCTATTGGTGAAACGACCGCGGGCCGGACCCAAGCCCTGACGATCTGAGAAAACTAGTGGTTCATTGACGAACGCCGCCTCGAGCCGAGGCGGCTTTTTTATTGGAGAAAAAGAAATGAAAAAAAACTTCAGGGCAGGTCTGGCCCTGGTGCTCGCACATGAAGGCGGGTATGTGGACCACCCTCTTGATCCAGGCGGTGCCACAAATCTCGGCATCACCCGCAGGACCCTGGCCGCATGGCGGGGTGTCAGGCCGTGGCGGAGATTACCGAAATCCGAAGTGCGGGCGCTGAAGCGGAGTGAAGTGGCACGAATTTATCGCGCCCGCTACTGGGATGGCGTCCTGGGGGACAAGCTCCCTTCGGGCGTCGATTATGCCGTTTTCGACTTCGCGGTGAATTCAGGCGTTGCCCGTGCTGCGAAGGCACTTCAGCGCGTTGCCGGGGCCCGGGCTGACGGCATTGTCGGTCCCATGACCCTTGCGGCCGTCGCGCGCCATCATCCCAAGACAATCATCCGGCGTCTCATCGTGAGGCGCAGGAGTTTTCTCCAGCGTTTGCGGACCTGGAAGACATTTGGCCGCGGCTGGACGGCCCGTGTGAACGGTGTCCTCGCGGATGCCCTGGAAATGGAAAGGAGAAGCTAAAATGAACATTTGGAAAAGACTGGCGGAGCCAAGCACCTATGCGGGAATTGTAGGTTTTCTTGCAAGCCTTCACTTCATGGGTTTCACCGAGGCTGAATGGATGACCATCTTCGGCGCGGTCGCCGGAGCATTTTCCGTGCTGGCGATATTCCTGCCTGAAGTCGGCGGTTCAGCCAGTGATCAAGAATGACATGGCTGAAACTTCTTGGCCCCGTCATCCAGGTTCTCGCGGCAATCATGAGGCTATTCGCCGGCCGCAGGCAACGGCGTCTTGGCCAGGTGGAAGCTGAAAATGAACAGCTTTCCCAGGACCATAAAATGTTGCGTAAGGCCACTGACGCTCGCCGTTCTGTCCGCGACGATCCTGACGGGCTGCGCAACGATCCGAACAACCGCGATGCGCACTAGCGGCGCATGCGTGGCATTTTCCCCCATCACCTTCTCAGCTCAAAACGACACACGCGAGACAATCGCGCAATTGCGCGGACACAACGCCGCCTGGGATGCAATCTGCGAGGATCAGAAATGACGGGAGATGATATCCGCGAAGCCGTGAAATGGTCGCTTGTGGCGGCTGTTATCGTCGCGCTGTGGAGCGGTGTGATTGCCGTGCGCAAAGCACGTGCGGCTCTTCCCGAAGAGCCGCGTGCCGGTGTGACTCAGCAGAAAAGCAACCCTTCTGTAGATCTGCGTCCTGTATGGGTCATTGTCGTTTATGAGATGCGGAACAAAAAGCTCATCGGTATCACGGAGTTCGTGTTTGCATCCCGTAATGAGTGCCAGGAGAGCGCCGCTGAAGCGAAACGTAAACTGGGGCTCCGCCTGAAACCTGTCTGTTATCTGCGGTGGATGAAGGCGGGCGCGGCCTGGGTGCGGGAGAGTAAGGGCAACCTTATTCATGTGTGGTTCATTTGCGCTTCGGTATGGTAGATGCTGACGATCACTTGCGAGGCATTACATGCGCGGTCGAAACATTATTTGCGGGGCCCTTCTGGCCCTGGGCATTCCGCTGTTGCTTGTCGGCAGTGTGGAACCGGTGCATGCGCAGCGTCAGTGCGTGACGTTCGGCCAGGCCCGTAAGCTTGGGCTGTTCGCCAGATTTAATTTGCGTCCGGCGGCAATGGTCAAGAACAATGTCGAAGCGCGCACGGGCGGGAAAGTGGTCTCGTTTCTGGTTTGCCGGTCAGGTTCAGGTCCGTTCTATCAACTGACAGTGGTGAGACCGAACGGCAGTGTAAATAATATTACGGTTCCGGCCAACTAGGGATCCTATTAAAGCAGGTGCAGGAGGAGGGGCTGTGCGGCTATTGATTGTCGAAGACGATCCTGATCTGAACAGACAGCTGGTTGCGGCGTTGTCCGATGCCGGATATGCCGTTGATACTGCCTTTGACGGTGAGGAGGGGCATTTTCTTGGCGATACCGAGCCCTATGACGCGGTGATCCTTGATCTTGGTTTGCCACAGAGAGATGGCATCAGCGTCCTGGAGAATTGGCGCCGGGACAACCGGAAAATGCCGGTTCTGATCCTGACCGCGCGGGACCGCTGGAGCGACAAGGTCGCCGGCATTGACGCAGGCGCGGACGACTATGTCGCGAAGCCGTTTCACATGGAGGAAATTCTGGCGCGGGTGAGGGCTCTGCTGCGCCGCTCATCGGGACATGCGAAAAACGAAATGGAAGTCGGCCCCCTGCGGCTGGATACAAAAACTTCCCGGGTTACAGTCAGCGGCGCGCCAGTCAAACTCACTTCTCACGAATACCGGCTGCTCGCCTATCTCATGCACCATCGGGGCCGTGTTGTGTCACGGACCGAACTGGTCGAGCATCTTTACGATCAGGACTTCGATCGCGACTCGAATACGATCGAAGTCTTTGTCGGGCGACTTCGCAAAAAAATACCTGCCGACCTGATAGAGACGGTGCGGGGACTTGGATATTGCCTCGGAAATTCGCCGGATGAGGCTTAACTCCCTCGCATTGCGTCTGTTCGCCGCGGCGTCGGTCTGGGCATTGGTTGCCCTGCCGATCACCGCCATCGTTCTCATCTCGGTCTATCGCGGGGCGGTCGAGCGCAGTTTCGACGCCCGTCTGAATGTCTACCTCACCAATCTGGTGGCCAATCTCGCTGCCGCCAGCCCCGGTTCGCAAGCGCCCTCTCCCTCCCTGAGCGATCCGCTCTTCACACTCCCCTTTTCTGGCTGGTACTGGCAGATCACTCCGCTCGGTTCCAGTGTGCAATCCCTGCAAACGTCAGACTCTCTCCTTGACCAGCGTCTTGTTTTGCCAAGAGAAATCAAGGCCTTGGCCGATGGCATCCTCACACGTCGCTCCTATATCGAAGGTCCGGAGAAACAGCGCCTGCGTGTCCTGGAGCGAGAGATCAGGCTCAATGACCCAAATAGGGGCACGACAAGGTTTTCCTTTGCGGTTGCCGGCGATAGCGCGGAGATCGAGATGGTGATCGATGAATTCCGTATCCTGCTGGTGGTGGCTCTTACAATTCTTGGGCTTGGTCTCGTGCTCGCCACGTATTTCCAGGTGCGTTTCGGCCTGAGGCCGTTGCGCGCGATTGGCAAGGGACTTTCGGCGATACGCTCAGGTGACTCGGAGAAACTGGAGGGCGAACTTCCAACTGAAATCGTTCCGCTGCAACGTGAACTCAACGCCCTGATTCAGTCCAACCGCGAGATTGTCGAGCGGGCTCGCACTCATGTCGGAAATCTGGCTCACGCGCTGAAAACACCATTGAGCGTAATTACGAATGAGGCCGCTCAAAACCGAACGCGTTTTGGCAAGAAAGTCGGCGATCAGGCCGAACTTATGCGGGGCCAGATCGACCACCATCTGAACCGGGCCAGTATGGCGGCGCGTTCCGCCATTACTGGAAGTCAGACGGAGGTAAAACCCGTTGTCGCAGCGGTTGTGCGAGCGCTGGAGCGCATCTATGAAGGGCGCGGGCTGACGTTTTTCAGTTCATGTCCTGACGGCATCACGTTTGCAGGCGAGAAGCAAGATCTTGAAGAAATGGTTGGAAATCTTCTTGATAACGCCTGCAAATGGGCCAAATCGCATGTTGCTCTGACGGTATCGCTCGGAACGGATGCAGATACCCGAAGCGGGCGCTTTCTTACAGTTTCTGTCGATGATGACGGTCCTGGATTACCCAAAAAAGAAAGGCTTGCAGTGATAAAAAGGGGCCGCCGGCTGGATGAAACAAAGCCTGGTTCAGGCTTGGGGCTGTCGATCGTGGCCGAGCTTGCACACCTGTATAAGGGTAAGCTCTCCTTGGAAAAATCGAAGAATGGCGGCTTGAGCGCACGCTTGGTTTTGCCGGGGCCTTAACCTTGCAAATAATCAGAGGCCGAATTTTTGCCTGAATCTTCGTATCATTAGAAATTGGGCGCGCTATATTGAATGATTGGCGAATACGGATATGCTGGAAAACCTCCAGCTTGTACAAGCCATACTTACATTTGCGAGGATGGGAAAATGCGAGCAGCGGCGATTTTAGCTACAATTGTCATTCCGGTAACGCTTGCCGCCTGCGGGCCGGGCCGTAGCGCTCAGTCGGGCACTGTGCTTGGCGCCGTAGCCGGCGGCCTGCTCGGCAGTCAGGTGGGCAGTGGCGATGGCCGAATTGCCGGTGCTGTGGTTGGCGCGTTTCTCGGCGGCGTCGTTGGCAATGAAATTGGCAGGCGCATGGACGAGGCTGATCGCCGCGCTGCAATGGAGGCCGAGTACCGCGCACTTGAGACCGGTCGGGCGGGAATAGCGACACCGTGGCGAAATCCGAATTCCGGGCTTTACGGGACGGTTGTTCCTGGTAAGCCCTATAAGGTTGCCGGAGCAGATTGCCGAACCTACACCCACACCATCTATATCAATGGCCGTCCCGAAACCATGAATGGGCGTGCCTGCCGCAAACCGGATGGCACCTGGAGCAAAGTCAGCTAGGAAACAGGTCGTTGGGCGGCGCTCTGAGACCTTGTTCGCCACGGCGATACGCGACCGTTTGCCACGTGTTGATCAAGGTCTTGTCAACTTACGAGGCTTGCCCCTTTCCCCTTGCCATGCTTATCCCTTCTAACTGGTTACCACCGAGTCAAGGATAAGGCTTCAGGTATGGTTCTTTGGGCAATCTTCGCGATATTGACCGCTGCCGCGCTGACCGCTGTGCTGTGGCCGATTCTGCGCACCGGCGAGAAGGATTTCGATGCGGCGGAATATGACGCCGTGGTCTTCAAGGATCAATTGAGCGAAGTTGATGCCGAGGAGGCGCGGGGCGTTATCAGTTCATCTGAGGCCGAGGCGGCCCGAACGGAAGTCTCTCGCCGGCTTCTCGCGGTTGCGGGCACCGGGGACCGAGCAAAATCCATATCCGCCAACAGGCCCGAAGGTCATGCCCCGGCGTTGGCTCTGGTTTGCGCGTTTGTTTGCGTGCCGCTCATCAGTGGCGCTCTCTATCTTACCTATGGCTCACCCAATTTACCCGACAACCCTTTGGCCGCTCGGTTGAACCCGTCGACTGACGACCAGAAAGTCGGACCGCTTATGGCCCGGGTTGAAGCGCGGTTGCGCCAGTTTCCCGCGGACGGACGCGGCTGGGAGGTTCTTGCTCCGGTCTATATGCGGCAACAGCGTTTCGCGGAGGCTGCAGACGCTTTCAGCAATGCGCTCAGGTTACTTGGAGAAACACCGGAGCGGTTCGCCAATTTCGGGATTGCCACGGTGCTCGCGGATGAAGGAGTGGTGAGCGAGACCGCGCGTAAGGCACTGCAAAACGCTATCAAAGGTAATCCTGATCTGATGGAGGCGCAATTCTGGCTTGTTGTTGCAAAGGAGCAAGATGGAAGTTTCAAGGAAGCGGCCAGTGACTGGCGCGCGCTGTTGAAACGCGGAAGTGCTGAAGCTCCATGGCGCCCAATGGTAGAGCAGCGGCTTGCCGGTCTGGAGCAGCGAGAGGGAATAGCGCCTGCTGAGGAGGTAGCCGCGAGTCCCGCAGGTACCGTATTAAAAGGTCCGACCGGAGAGGATGTTGCGGCGGCGGGAGAGATGAATTCCACCGACCGTTCCGCCATGATCAAACAGATGGTTGGCCGGCTCGCAGAGCGGCTCAAGGACGGCGGTGGTGAAATAGAGGAATGGCGGCGGCTGGTTCGAAGTTACTCAGTGCTCGGAGACAAGCAGGCGGCACGCAAGGCTCTTGTCAGTGCCAGACAGACATTTGCGGAGGACCCCGGCGCGCTGGCTTCTTTGGGTAAACTTGCTGACCAACTGGGACTGTAGTTTCCAGTTTCCGGCTCGGGGGCAGGACCACTTTTGTCAACAGGTACAAGGTAAGGGTTGCGGACAATGACACGCAAGCAGCGAAGATCGGTATTGATTGGCATGTGCCTCACGGTGCTGGGGCTCTCGGTCGGGCTGGTCCTTTACTCTCTGGAGGACTCAATCGTTTTCTTCTACAGCCCCAGCGATTTGGTGGCGAAGAACATCCAGCCGGGCGAGCGTATTCGGCTCGGGGGTCTTATTGAAGAGGGCAGTATCAAGCGCGGTGAGAGCATGACCGTACAATTTTCGGTGACCGACACTGCAAAAACGATTCAAGTCAGGTATACAGGTGTGCTGCCGGATTTGTTTAGCGAGGGGCAGGGCGTCGTCACCGAAGGCGCGCTTGACAGCGATGGTTTTTTTATTGCCGAGAATGTGCTTGCAAAGCATGACGAAAACTACATGCCACCCGAAGTGGCCGCAGCATTGAAGAAACAGGGCGCGTGGAAGGGCAATGAAGCGGCGGACAAGCCATACTAGAGCCGCCGGGCGAGTTGCGGGAGGGACCGAAGTAACATGATTTCTGAAATCGGACATTTCGCCCTGATACTGGGACTGGGTGTGGCGCTGGCGCAGACGATTTTGCCCATCTGGGGGGCACAGTGCGGGAATCTGGCGCTAATGCGCATTGGGACTTCCGCGGCGCAAGCTCAGTTTGTTTTGATTCTGATTGCATTCATTGCGTTGACGGTAGCCTATGTTACCTCCGATTTTTCGCTCTTAAATGTTTTTCAGAATTCTCATTCCGCCAAACCGATGCTTTATAAAATCAGCGGGGTTTGGGGGAATCATGAAGGATCCTTGCTCCTTTGGGTGTTGATTTTGGCACTCTTTGGCGGCGCCGTGGCGGTGTTCGGACGCAATCTTCCCCCCGACCTGAAGGCCAATGTGCTGGGCGTTCAGGGCTCTATATCCGTAGCCTTTCTGCTATTCATGATCATGACATCAAATCCCTTCCTTCGTCTTGATCCCGCGCCTTTCGAGGGCCGCGGCCTCAACCCGATCCTGCAGGATCCGGCGCTCTCCTTCCATCCCCCCTTCCTCTATGGGGGCTATGTCGGGTTCTCCATTGCGTTCTCATTCGCCGTTGCCGCGCTCATTACCGGCCGTATTGATCCGGCCTGGGCTCGCTGGGTGCGGCCCTGGACGCTCATGGCGTGGATGTCCCTGACAATCGGCATCGCCATGGGGTCATGGTGGGCCTATTATGAACTTGGCTGGGGTGGCTGGTGGTTTTGGGACCCAGTGGAGAATGCCTCCTTTATGCCTTGGCTTTCAGGGACCGCGTTGCTGCATTCCGCGCTGGTTATGGAAAAGCGCGATGCCTTGAAGATCTGGACCATCCTGCTCGCCATTTTAACGTTTTCCCTGAGTTTGATGGGGACCTTCCTGGTGCGCTCCGGTGTACTCACATCCGTCCATGCATTTGCGACGGACCCGGAGCGAGGCCTTTATATTCTTGGCATTTTGGTGATTTTCAGTGGTGGTGCCCTGGCGCTGTTTGCGAGCCGCGCTCAAGTGCTGCGCCAAGGGGGTATTTTCGCGCCAATGAGCCGGGAAGGAGCATTGGTCTTGAACAATCTCCTTATTACAACGGCCTGCGCGGCGGTTTTCATCGGCACGCTTTATCCGCTTGCCCTGGAGGCAGTGACAGGCGACAAGATTTCCGTTGGGCCACCATTTTTCAACGCCACGTTCGGACCGTTGATGGTCCCGTTGCTCCTCGCCGTGCCGTTCGGACCGTTTCTCGCATGGAAGCGAGGTGATATTCTCGGTGTTGCGCAGCGCCTGTCAGTCGCGGCGGTAGTTACCGCGCTGGTGGTGATCGCAGCTTATTCGATCTCAGGTCGCGGACCTTGGATGGCGCCATTGGGACTTGGCCTGGGTATTTGGGTCATATTCGGGGCACTGTCCGAAATAGCTTTTCGTGTAAAGATGTTCCGGGCGTCATGGGAGGAGGTCTTCCGTCGTCTGCGTAGTCTTCCGCGCTCCGCTTTTGGTGCGACTTTCGCCCATTTGGGAATTGGAGTTATGGTTCTTGGGGTGGTCGGAACGACCACATGGCAGAACGAAAAAATCCTCGAGGTGAAACCAGGCGAGATCGTGAATTTTTCCGGTTACGATTTGCGATTTGATGGTGTGGCTCCGGCCCAGGGGCCGAATTACCGTGAGCAGATTGGAATGCTGATTGTAACACGCGGGGGTGAGGAGATAACCCGGCTACAACCTTCAAAACGTCTTTACGATGCACCAAAAACGGCGACGACAGAGGCAGGTATTTATGCCGCCTGGGCAGGTGACCTGTATGTGGTTCTCGGCGATGAACTCAAAGAAGGCGCCTACACCATACGGTTTTATTTCAATCCGCTGGTACGGCTCATCTGGATTGGGACGCTGATAATGTTTTTTGGTGGGTTTCTGTCGCTTTCTGACCGCAGATTGAGGGTTGGCGCACCCAAGCGTGCCCGCGTCGCGCAAACAGCTGCGGCGCCGGCGGAGTAGGGATGTGATTCGTTTTTTCGCGATTATCTGGCTGGCTTGGCTGATGACGGTTCCGGTCAAGGCGGTAGAGCCCGACGAGATTCTGAAAGATCCCGTGCTTGAGGCGCGCGCGCGGAAGATTTCAGTCGATTTGCGCTGTCTTGTTTGCCAGAACCAGTCGATCGATGATTCCAATGCGCCGCTTGCGCGAGATTTGCGTATCCTTGTTCGCGAGCGTTTGACCAAGGGCGATAGCGACGCCCAGGTGATCGATTTCCTGGTTGCACGATATGGAGAATTCGTGCTGCTGCGGCCCCGTTTCGCACCGCATACGATGATCCTTTGGTTTTCCGCGCCGGTACTGTTTCTTATCTCGATCTTTGTGATTTTCACGGCCCACAGGCGACGCTCGGCAGAGGTTGCGGCCGCCCCGGTGAAAGCCCTTTCCGCAAAAGAAAAGCGCGCATTGAAGAAGCTGCTGCGCCGCGGCTGAATGCTCGCCCTTGCTCCGCTAACCCTCCCGACCCATCTTAAGCCGGCAAATGCTATTTCCGCCAGAAGGAGCCGGTGCATGTCCCGATCATTCGAAAAACTCATTTTTTCCGGTAGTTCCGGCGAAGCGCTTGCGGCGCGCCTCGATACGCCATCAGGCACGCCGCGCGCCTACGCGCTGTTCGCTCATTGTTTTACCTGTTCGAAGGATATCTTTGCGGCTGCCCGCATTTCCGAGGCGCTCGTGGACCGCGGCTTCGCCGTTTTGCGGTTCGATTTCACCGGACTCGGCGCAAGCGAAGGTGAGTTTGCCAACACCAATTTCTCTTCCAATGTCGAAGACCTGATCAAGGCCGCTGAATATTTGCGGCAGCACCATGCGGCGCCGGAAATCCTTATCGGTCACAGCCTTGGCGGCGCGGCTGTACTGGCCGTCGCCGGGAATATCCCGGAGGTGAAGGCGGTCGCCACTATTGGCGCGCCGGCGGATGCGGCGCATGTGGTGCATAACTTCGGCGCCGAACTCGACGAGATCGAGAAAACCGGCATTGCCACCGTCAAGCTGGCCGGCCGCGACTTCACCATAAAGAAGCAATTTCTGGATGATCTGAAAGCACAATCGGTCGAAAAACGTGTGGCCGGAATGGGCAAGGCGCTTCTCGTCTTCCATGCACCGCGCGATCAGGTCGTGGGAATCGAAAATGCCGCTGCGATCTTTCAGGCCGCCAAACATCCCAAAAGTTTCATATCACTCGACGATGCGGACCATTTGCTCAGCCGCCGCTCGGATGCCGTTTATGTGGCCGATGTTCTGAGCGCCTGGGCCTTGCGATATATTTCGGAAGAAGCGAGCACGCTTTCGTTACCCTATCCAGGACCGGAGGGCCAGGTGAGTGTCGCCGAAACCGGGGAGGGAAAGTTCCAGGCGGAAATTGTCGCGCATACGCACCGGCTGCTGGCGGATGAGCCGGTCAGCTATGGCGGGACCGATACCGGCCCCAGTCCTTACGATCTGCTTTCAGCGGCACTGGGCGCCTGCACAACAATGACATTGCGCATGTATGCCGAACGCAAGTCTCTCGGTCTGGATCGCGTATCGGTTCATGTGCGACATGGAAAGGTCCATGCCGAAGACTGCGCCGAATGCGGTGAGGGTCGCGAAGGACGGGTTGACCGTTTCGAGCGAGAACTTGTATTTGAAGGTGATCTCGACGAACCTGTGCGAGCGCGTCTTGCCGAGATAGCCGACAAGTGTCCTGTTCACAAAACCCTGGAGAAGAGTTCGGTTGTGGTCACCACACTCCGGGATGAAGTTTGAAATGCAAAGTAGAATCTTACTAAAGTTTAATCCTGCGGAAAGTTTCACGTAAGGATCGACCCTCTATATATTTCAAGTTATGAGGCCGTGGGCCGTAATCGGCGGAATGTGCCGGACAGGCTTGTTCCGCCATCGAGGCAACAGATTCAATTTTGAAAGAGGTGGTTCGTATGACCGATCCCGCAACGACTCCGACCAAGATGCGTTCAGCAAGATTTTTCACTGGCAACAGGCCACTGGCTTTCGCGTTGGCTGGTGCGCTCGGCCTGGGGCTGCTCGGCGCCGCGCTTGCTCCCAGCACACCGACAGCAAATGCTCAGACAACGGCATTGACGCCTTATGCAAATGCGCCGGCTAGCTTCGCCGATCTGGCGGAGAAAGTGCGTCCTGCCGTTGTTTCCATTCGCGTCAAGAATGGATCCAAGCGGCAGAAGCCGAGGCGCAATGCGCCCAATTTCAACGCGCCGGATTTGCCGGATGACCATCCTCTGAACGAATTCTTCAAAAGATTCCGCAAAGACGGCCCTGATGGAGAGCGCCGGAGGCGCCCCTCGCTTGCGCAGGGTTCTGGCTTCATCATCTCCGATGACGGTTACCTGGTGACCAACAATCATGTGATTGCAGAGGCCACCGAGATTTCCATCACCATGGACAATGGTGATGAGTATGAAGCGGAGACCATTGGAACCGACGAGCGCACGGATCTGGCGCTGCTCAAGATCAAGTCCAAAAAGAAATTTCCCTTTGTCGAGTTCTCTGAAAAGAGCGCCCGTGTTGGCGACTGGGTGCTTGCGGTCGGCAATCCCTTCGGTCTGGGCGGCACTGTCACCGCGGGTATCGTGTCTGCGAAGCAGCGCGATATCGGATCTGGGCCTTACGACTTCCTGCAGATCGATGCCGCCGTGAACCGCGGCAATTCCGGCGGCCCGGCCTTCAATCTCGATGGCAAGGTGATCGGCGTGAATACGGCTATCTTCAGCCCGTCGGGCGGTAATGTGGGCATCGCTTTCGCCGTGCCGGCCAAACTGGTCCAGTCCGTAGTTGCTCAACTCAAGGATCAGGGCAAGGTGGCGCGCGGGTGGCTTGGCGTGACAATCCAGACCATTAACGAGGATATCGCCGCGAGCCTTGGGCTTGATAAGGCCAAGGGGGCGCTTGTGACCCAGCTTGCAAAAGGCAGTCCGGCCCGCAAAGCTGACATGCAGGTGGGTGACCTGATAGTCAGTGTGGACGGAAGCAAGATCGATAATTCGCGCGACCTTGCCCGCAAGATCGCCGCCTATGAGCCCAAGAAGAGCGTGCGTGTCACAGTGCTGCGCGACAGCAAAACGCTCGATATACGCGTTGAGCTTGGTAATTTTCCGGGAGCGAAAAAGATCGCCGCTCTCAACAGCGGCAAGCCGGCTGGCGAGGAGATGGAAGGCCTTGGCCTTTCGCTTGCTCCGGCATCGGAATTTAGTGGCGCCGGCAATGAAGGTGTCGTGATCGTTGAAGTTGATCCCGACAGCAAAGCCGCGCAGAAGGGCTTGAAGGCCGGCGACATTATTCTCAAGGTGGCGGGCGTAACTGTTCATAAACCGGGTGACGTCGCCGAAGGAGTTCGCAAGGCCAGGAAGAAACAGCGCAAGGCGGTTGATATGCTGGTGCGCTCGGGCGATCGCCAGCGTTTCATCGCCATTCCACTCAAAAAAATCTGATCACTCCAGGACAAGTGGCGGTGTGACCCGGTTGTGTCGTGCCGCCATTTCCATCATGAGCATTCATCCACATCCATCTTCCGGGCAAACAGTTCAAGAGAGTCCTGAATCCGCGCTACAATGGAAATCCATGCGTGTACTACTCATAGAAGATGATGCGGAGACAGCGGCCTTTCTCGTCAAGGCACTAAAGGAATCCGGTCATACGCCGGATCATGCGGCTGACGGCGACAGCGGTTTCGCACTTGCGGAGACGCAGGTGCATGATGTGCTGATCGTCGACAGGATGCTTCCCAAGCGCGATGGATTGTCTATCATTTCACAGTTGAGAGCAGATGGCGTCCAAACTCCGGCACTGATCCTGAGCGCTCTTGGTGAGGTGGATGACAGGGTCAAAGGCCTGCGTGCCGGCGGGGACGATTACCTGACCAAGCCCTATGCGTTCAGCGAACTTCTGGCACGTGTCGAGGCTCTGGCGCGTCGCACTTCGCCTGAAGAGGCAATCACGAAATATACCGTCGGCGATCTGGAACTTGACCGTTTAACCAATAAAGTGGTGCGTGCCGGGCAGCCGATCCTCCTGCAACCGCGCGAATTCCGTCTGCTTGAATATCTCATGAAACATGCGGGCCAGGTGGTCACACGGACCATGCTGCTGGAAAATGTCTGGGATTATCATTTCGATCCCCAGACCAACGTTATAGACGTACATATTTCGCGGCTGCGGGCGAAAATCGACAAGGAGTTCGATACGCCGCTCCTGCACACCGTGCGGGGCGTCGGCTATTCGATCCGCATTGAGCGTGCATAAACTGTTTCGCACCACGACGTTCCGTCTCGCGCTGATCCTGATGGCGCTTTTTGGCACCGCCGCGGCTGGCGCCATCGGGTACATCTACTGGCAGACCAACGTTCTCCTGAACCGGCAGCTGGAGCAGACCATTGAGGCTGAAATCCAGGGGCTGGCGGAGCAATACCGGGCCGGTGGCATGCTCAATCTGGCCAAGACCGTCGCCAACCGCAGCCTTACCCCAGGAAACTCTCTCTATCTGGTTACCAATTCCGACGGCGAGCGCGTGACGGGAAATCTCTCGTCGATCTCCCGGGACTTGTGGAACAGTGTGGGGCGTGTCGAATTTGTCTATGACAGGCCGGGGCAGAACGGGAGCGAATCCCGTCTTGCCCTGGCGAGTGTTTTTCGTCTCACGGGAGGGTTTCGTCTCATTGTCGGGCGTGACATCGAAGACCGGCGGGTGTTCGAGCGGGTTGTCGGGTCGGCATTTTTTCTCGGGCTTGGTTTCATGGCGCTTGTCGGTCTTGGCGGCGGGTGGGTTGTTAGCCGCAGTCTTCTTACCCGTATTGACGCCGTTACCGAAACCAGCCGGACCATCATGACTGGCGATCTGTCGGGACGGGTGCCGGTATCTGGCTCGGGGGACGAGCTCGACAGGCTGTCACAAAACCTGAACGTCATGCTGGAGCGAATCGAGCAGCTGATGGCGGGCATGCGCGAAGTTTCCGACAATATTGCTCATGATCTGAAAACCCCGCTGAACCGCCTGCGCAATCGCGCCGAGGCCGCCCTGCGTGAGAAGGGTGGCGCGAAGATCTATCGCGAGGCGCTTGAGCGCACGATCGAGGAGGCGGACGATCTCATCAAGACCTTCAATGGCCTGTTGAGTATTGCCCGGCTGGAAGCAGGCACGGCTGGCGAAGCAAAGGAGGAAATCGATGTGGGCGCGTTGATCCAGGATGTTGTCGAGCTTTATGAACCCGCGGCGGAAGACAAAGGCATGTCATTGACGGCGAATGCACCCAAGAATGTATATCTGATCGCGGACAGGCAGCTTATCGGGCAGGCTCTGGCAAACCTGATCGACAATGCGATCAAATATGGCAGTGACGATGACGTAGGTGGAGCGATCCATGTTTCGGCGGCCAGGACCGATGATGTGATTGAAATCACTGTTTCAGACAGCGGTCCTGGGGTTCTTGCAAAGGATCGCAAACGGATTCTCAAGCGCTTTGTCCGCCTTGAGGAAAGCCGGTCACGTCCGGGCAGCGGCCTTGGGCTCGCCCTGGTTGCGGCTGTTGCGCACTCGCAGGGCGGCGAAGTTAGGCTGGACGGCAACAAGCCGGGCCTGAGTGCGGTATTGTCATTGCCCCGAAACGCCAAGCACAATGGCATAGCGGGCAGGCTGTAATTTTTCTTGCCGGCCGATGTGCCACTTGTGGCGCGGCAGGGGGATGGCGTGGGAAAACTCTATCAGCGTATTTCTGCTCCTCGGCAGGTCTATGACCAGGACAGGGCCAGGCAGTCGCTCGAAGACCTGAGAGCGGCGATCAATGCTGATGCAGGCTTGCACGAACTCGGGTCAATGATCGATGACGAGAAGGGTGTCAGCGGCCTTCTGACAACGATCTTCGGCGCGTCTTCCTACCTGACCGGTTTGATACTGCGAAATCCGCAAACATTGTTTCAGTGTCTCACCCGCGACCCGGATAAATATCTGGACCAGTTGGGGGCAGAGCTAGCCCGTGATTTCAAAGGCATTTCCTCGGAAAAAGAGGCCATGGTCTTGCTGCGCATTTTCAAGCGCCGGATCGCACTTGCTATTGCTCTGGCGGATATCGGCGGGGTCTGGGGCAATGATGAAGTGACTCAGGCCCTCAGCAACGCGGCTAACCGTTCGGTCGCTTGCGCGGTGCGGTTTCTGCTGACGCGCGCCGCCCGCTCTGGTGATGTGGTCCCCTCGAACCCGGAGGCGCCGGAGGAAGGGTGCGGCTACTTTGTCGTCGGAATGGGTAAACTTGGCGCCGGGGAACTCAACTATTCCTCCGATATCGATCTTATTATCTTTTTCGACCCAGCCCGCTCGAATCTGAAAGAGGGTATTGAGCCCGCCCCGTTTTACGTCCGCCTGACACGTTCACTAGTGCGCCTTCTCCAGGATCGCACGGCAGAAGGGTATGTATGGCGGACGGATTTGCGGCTAAGGCCCGATCCGGGCGCCACCCAGCTCGCCCTCTCCACGGATGCCGGGCTGAGTTATTATGAGAGTTTTGGGCAGAACTGGGAGCGGGCCGCCCTCATTAAAGCCCGGGTGATTGCCGGGGACGTTGAAGCAGGAACATTCTTTCTGGAGCAGATCGCTCCCTTTATCTGGCGCAGATATCTCGATTTCGCGGCCGTCGCGGACATTCACGCCATGAAGCGCCGGGTCCATGAATTCAAAGGCCATGGGCGCATTGCAGTTGCGGGCCATGACGTAAAGCTTGGACGGGGCGGAATACGGGAAATCGAATTTTTCACCCAGACGCAGCAGTTGATCGCGGGTGGAAGACAGGCGGAACTCCGAACCCTGCAAACCGTCGCAACGCTTGAGGGCCTCGCGCAGAAGGGTTGGATCGGGGCGCGGGATGCCAGGGAGCTCACGGAAGCATATCGCTTTCTGCGCATGATAGAGCACCGCCTGCAAATGATTGCAGATGAGCAGACTCACAAACTGCCATCGGAGCCGGACGATCTGGAGCGCATCGCCCGTTTCAGCGGGTTTGAAAACGCCGAAGCGTTTTCCGATGCGCTTGTGGCGCGGTTAACAAGGGTCCAGGGTCATTATGACGCTCTGTTCGCCCGTTTGCCCGAACTCGGCCAGAAAGACCAGACGCCGGTATTTCGCGGCGATGATGAGTCGCCGGAAGCTTTGGCCAAGCTCAGGGAGGCCGGATTTCAGGACCCGGAGGCTGTAACTGAAATCATACGCGGGTGGCGCTCGGGCCGCTATGCGGCGACCCGCAGCCAGCGCTCACGCGAATGTCTTGCCGAAATCCTTCCCGAATTGCTCGAGGCGATAGCCGCGACGGCGGATCCGGGCGCGGCTTTCACCTCATTCGACCGGTTCCTGAAGGAACTGCCCGCGGGTGTGCAGCTTTTCTCCCTTCTTCGCTCCACGCCCAGCCTGTTGCGCCTGATCGCCGATATCATGGGGACGGCGCCCAGATTGGCGCGGGTTCTGAGCCGCCGCAGCCAGATAATCGACGCCGTGCTCGATCCCGGTTTTTTCGGCGATTTGCCGACGCGCGATGGGCTTGCGGAAATAGTTTCCCAGGAACTGGCGGGTGCGGAGGATTATCAGGACTGCTTGGACCGTGCGCGGATCGCCGGTCAGGAGCAGGCTTTCCTCATCGGAGTGCGTATCCTTTCAGGCACAATCGGTGCCGATCAGGCGGGTGGGGCGTATGCCCTGCTTGCGCAATCGCTTATCGGTTCGCTGCACGAACAGGTCGAGAAGGAACTGATCCATCGCCACGGCCGCATCAAGGGTGGAGAAGCGGTTGTTATTGCCATGGGCAAGCTCGGCGGCCGCGAGATGACCGCGGCCTCCGATCTCGATCTCATTATTGTCTACGATTTTGACGAGGATGCCGGACCCTCCGATGGCGATCACCCGCTCTCGGGCGGACAATATTATGCCCGTTTCACCCAGCGGCTCATCAGCGCACTTTCAGCGCAAACCGCCGAAGGGACACTGTATGAAGTCGATATGCGGCTCAGACCATCGGGCAAGTCAGGCCCTGTCGCCACACATTTGGACGGTTTTGTGGATTATCAGAAAACCTTGGCCTGGACATGGGAGCACCTTGCGTTGACCCGTGCGCGAGTGGTGTCAGGCCCTGACGCTCTGCGGCAAAAAGTCGAAGCTGCCATCCGCGATGTGCTCACACTCAAGCGCGCACGCAAAGAGATTACCCAAGATGTCGACGATATGCGGGTCCGGATCGATAAAGAAAAAGGTACGGACGATCCGTGGAATCTCAAGCAGGTGCGCGGTGGAATCGTTGATCTGGAATTCATCGCCCAATACCTGCAGATCATAACGGCAAATGAGAAACCCGAAGTGCTGAATCAGAATACAGCCCAAGCCCTTCAAAATCTCGCTGCGGCCGGCGTGCTGGCGTCAGACGACGCACAACTTCTTGTTCCCGCAGCCGGTCTTTATCATGATTTGACCCAGTTGGTCCGGCTGTGCCTGGATCGGCCTTTCGACCCCAAAACCGCCTCTCCCGGCCTCAAGGGATTGCTGACCCGGGCAACTGCCAAACCCTCCTTCGAAGAGCTGGAGGGTCATTTGACAGCGACCGTTTCCGCCGTGCGCGAGTCCTATGAAAGGCTCATACGCTAGGCTGGCGCCGTTTTTCAGCCAGACTTCCTCCCGCTCAATTTATTTTTCGACGGACATGTACGCTCTGATCCGTATGAACCCACAAGCCGCCCGAGAGGGGAGCCAGTGCGGCAAATGGATGAAGGAGGGTAGATATGGCGATAAGTGCTCTGAAGTTTATTGGTCTGGCATTGGGTGCAGTGGCGCTGGGTGTGGTCAGCACAACTTTCGCATTTGGACAGATGGAGTTCGGCGCGGCGCGTTCAAATAACCAGGGTTTAATGGGCTGGATGGCCAAAACAGATGCGAACAAGGATGGGGCAATAACCGTCGAAGAGATCAAATCCATGCGCAATGCACGCTTCGCCAGGTTCGACCATGACGGAGATGGCGCCGTGAGCAAGGGGGAAGTGGAAGCGGCGGTTAAGGAGCGCGTCGAACGCATGACCAAACGTATTGTGCTGCGCTTCGACAAGGATCGCGATGGAACAATCACACGGGCTGAATTCAACCGATTTGCCGAAGAGCGCTTTTCCTGGCTCGACCTGAATGAAGATGGAAAAGTGTCGAGGGATGAAATGCCGCGCCGCATGCGCCATATTATGTGGAGGTAGACCCGGTCATATCCGCGGAGATGCATAAGCGTGCCACCAGACAAGGCGAAACCGGACCCGGCGCAATCGAGGTCCGGTCATTCGCAAGACGAGGCGAGGCAGGCCGACGAGGCGCTGATGGCACGGGTGTCGCGGGGCGACGCGCAGGCCTTTCAGCTTCTCGTGGATGCGGGTATCGACCGCGTGCTCGCCGTAGCGCGCCGTATCCTTGGCGACGACACGGAAGCCGAAGACGTCGCACAGGATGTATTCCTCAAACTCTGGCGGCGGGCAGAACAGTGGGAAGCCGGCCGCGCCCGGGTCTCCACCTGGCTCTATCGGGTCACGGTGAATGCCTGCATCGACAAATTGCGTGCCCGCAAAGAGCAAACAGTGGACGAATTGCCCGATATCAGCGGCAGCGCCACTCAGCTCAAAACACTCGAAGAACGGGATTTGCGTGCATTTATGGACGACGCGCTTCAAGCCCTTCCTGAACGCCAGAGAGTGGCATTGGTATTGTTTCACTACGAGAACTTGTCCATGAGTAGCGTTGCGGAAATGATGGACTCCAGTGTGGAGGCTGTGGAATCTCTTTTGGCGCGCGGGCGGCGGACATTAAAGAAGAACCTGCATCAGCACTGGAGAGCGGTTTTACCCGAAGTGCTGGATTGATGAGTGACCGGAAATGACCAAAGGCAATAACGTTCAACGCAAACTCACCCGGCTGGAGGGCGTGCTGGATACGTTCGGCGCCGATTCCAGACGTTGGCCGGGCGCCGAACGGCGAACCTTGGAAGCACTGATTGAGAAGAATGCGGATGCCAGGCGGTTGCTCGGGGAGGCAAGCGCGATGGCGCGCCTTATGGATGCCGCGCCAGCACCAGAGGCAAGTGCGGCCCTGAAGTCGCGCATTGTCGCCGCTGCGATCAGGGGGGCAGGGCGTGATGCCCGTGTCGTTCCGATCAAGGCGGCGCGTTCCCGCACGGCGCAGTCGGCATCCGCGCGCCGCATGGGGGCTATATGGCCAGCGGCGGCGCTGGCCGCGTCATTCGCTTTCGGGCTTTACCTCGGGGCGGCGGATATTGGCGGGGCGGCTGTGGATGGGGCATTTGAGATAGCAATGTCCGGAGTTTCAAACACTGACGCAGACAGCATCTCCTGGCTGGACGACGGCGGCGCTGTGAACGAGGAAGGGCCGCTGTGAGCACTCGTGACCAGAAAGGTGAAGTGCAGAACGGCCCGAAAAAACGGCGCTGGCTCAAGCCTCTGTTGTTCATTTCACTTGGGCTCAACCTGCTGTTTGTGGGGCTGGTTGCCGGGCGTTTGTGGAAGCATGGTTATGGCGGTGATGCGGCGGCGCATAATCAGATAGTCATCGGAGCCGTCGAGAAACTGATAAAAGATTTTCCGCAGGCCAAGCGGCAGCGTGCGAGCGAATTACTGGAGCGTCAACGCATTTCCGCCGGGCCGGTGCGGGCGCAGATTAGCGACGCGCGCAAGGCGGTTAGAGCGGCCGCGCTGGCTGACCCGTATAATGAGGACAATATGTCCGGGGCGCTTCGGCGCTTGCGGGAGATACGAAGCGGGATGCACCAGTCCCTGCATATGACGATGCTGGAATTGATGAAGGATTTCTCGCTTGAGGAGCGTCAGGAGCTTGTGAAGAATATCCGTGCCGGTTTCAAACATCGGCGCGGGCACAAGCGCCGCCAGAAGGACGCGCCGGGTAGGGGCGCGCGTTAGCGGCCACCCCAGACGCTCGGCATCCAATCAGGCATTATCATCCGCGGCATTCCCCTCCGCGCCTTCTGCATCGTCAACCAGAATTGGTTTGAGCGGTAGATGGCAAATAACTGTCGTGCCTTTGGCCTCGGTACTTTTGATCTCGAATTTTCCGCCATGCATCTCCACCAGAGAACGCGAGATTGCCAGACCGAGGCCGCTGCCCCGGTGGCTCTTGGTCAATTGGTTTTCCACCTGCTCAAAGGGCTGGCACAGCTTGCCCAGTTCAGACTCAGGGATACCAATGCCGGTATCGGCAATCGTTATCTTTGCGTGCCCCTTGGCCCTGGTGAGCCTGACCGTTACTTTTCCGTCCCTGGGTGTGAACTTCAGCGCATTGGAAAGCAGGTTCAGCAGGATTTGCTTCACGGCGCGCTTGTCGGCACGCATCTTGAGTTGCTTTAGCCCGGCGCGCTTGACCTCGATTGCGCGTTCCGCCGCGGCCGGTGCGACAACGCGGATGCTGTCATCTATAATCTCGCCGGTGTCCAGCGGTTTGATGTCAAGACTGATGCGCCCCGCCTCGATCTTGGACATATCAAGGACGTCATTTATGACTTCCAGAAGGTATTTCCCGCTTTCATGAATGTCGCGGGCATACTCAACATATTTCGGATTGCCCACCGGGCCGAACAAACCGTTTTTCATGATTTCGGAGAAACCGATGACCGCGTTGAGAGGTGTTCTCAATTCATGGCTGACATTGGCCAGGAATTCCGATTTTGTACGGTTGGCGGCCTCGGCGCGGTTCTTCTCCGTCGCATATTTTTCCATCAGATCGACGAGTTGCTGCTTCTGCTGCTCCAGCTCGCGCCGCGAATGGCGAAGATCGGTGATGGTTGCCTTGAGTTCTTCCTCACTCTTCAATTGCCGCTGCTGGCTCTTTTTCAGCGACGTAATATCGGTGCCAACACTCACATAACCGCCATCATTGGTGCGCCGTTCGTCGATATGCAGCCAGTTTCCGTCTTCAAGCTGCGCCTCATAGGTGTGGGCGCCCGAGCTATTGTTGTCGTTCATCGTGACCCGTGTGCGCACGATCGGCGCGGTCGCCTCGGCAATGACCTTTTCATAGGGCGTGCCGGGCGCAACAACCGCGTCGCCTAAATTATAGAACTGCTTGTATTTTTCGTTACACATCACCAGACGATTGTCCGCGTCCCAAAGGACAAAGGCTTCCGAAATGGCCTCGATTGCATCATGCAGCTGATCATCCTGCTTTGCCGTGCCGGGCGCGGAGCTTTGGACCGCGTTCTGTTCCGATACAACACCAGTCAGATGCATCTCATTGCTGGTCTCCTCGCGCCGGAATGATCCCTGCAGGCGCAGGGTTTTCCAGTTTCCGTTTTGAGCGCGAATTTGGAATGTCCGGTCAAGCGCCTCCAAGCCTTCGCGAACCGCAGCCTTCACGGCCGCAAAAAGATCATCGTCAGGGTGGAGTGCGGTAGCGATTTCCCCGAACGGAATCTGTGCCTTCTCCCGGCTCCATCCCATAAGCGCGCTCATGGAGGGTGAAACGCGCACATGTCCGCGCGAGACATTCCAGTCCCATAGCCCGATGCTGGACGCGCTGGAAAGGGCATCCAAATCCCGCTGCCTGTCCGCCAGAGCGGCTTCCGCCCTGTCGCTGCGTTCCGAAAGCCAGCGGAAGCTGGCGCCGATCAGCAACAGCAGCAAACCTGTGGTCAGCAGCAAAGTGGTGCCCATGGGCGCCTGTTGGCGCCATTTGCGAAGTGCCCTGTCCGTCGGCTGCAGAAGTGTGATCGAAATCTGAGACTTGCGGATGTTACGGACAGTAACCAGCGCCTCGCGGCCATCATTCAGGGTAAGCTCAAGAACACCCGCCCGCGCACCGAAAGTGGTCACCGGCTGGTCCTTGCCCAAAATTTGCAAAAGCGCTCTGCCATCGCGTTTTAAGGTAATCGGCGCCGTGGCCTGCACGGCGCCGGATGCATCCGTCAACAGCACCTGGCGGCCATCCAGCGTCGCCCCCGCGGGCAGACTCGCCGCCAGTTTGTTTTGCCAATCGGATGGGTTCGTAGTGTCGGCATTCCGCAGGTTGGCCGCGATTGTGTCGGCGATGAGCGAAATATGGTTGCGGGCATCGTCGGTGGCGATCCGTTTGCCGTAAAAAAAGTGACTGAGAGTGCTGACCAGCAGGACCGTGAGAAACAGGGCCAGCAGATAGGGTATAAGCCGCCGAAGAGCCTTTTCTGAAAGATGGCGTCCAATAAAATTTGCGTTGAATCTTTGAAAAATTTCGCTCGCCGAGAACGTGATTCCGTCCTGGCGCGCGGTGCGAGCCCGCGCCATATGTGCCCCCTCTAGTGTTCATCCTTCTGCGAAATCGAAGAAGTGCCGCATCTCCGAATCACTACCCCCATTGATTCGAAAACCGTGCCTCCTGTCTAGAGAGAACATGTGGAGAACATGTGGAAGACTCGAGGTGGCAACGTCGTGAGGAAAGCTCGTTCTTCGCGAATGCCAGAAATTCTAATTCAAAGTTTTTGTAACAATTTCAAATAGATCACGTGACAAATTGTCATGTGACGCAATGCGTTCGAGTTCCGCGTGCGCCTTGGCCTGGCGCACTGGCTCCAGCATGCGCCAGCTTTTGAACGCGCCCAAAAGCCGGGCCGAAACCTGCGGATTGAACCCATCGATTTCAAGAACAGCGTTGGCGACAAGCCGGAAACCGGCCCCGTCCTCGCGGTGAAATCCGGTCGGATTCATATTGGCGAAGGCGCCAATGACCGCGCGCACCTTGTTTGGTGTCTTGAGGGAAAACAGCCGATGCCGGGTCAGTTCCTCGACCCGTTCCGGTGCATCCTGCAGACTCGACATGGCCTGCAGTGAAAACCATTTGTCGATCACCAGATGGTCGTTCTTCCATTCTTTGAAGAAACCGGCAAACGCGTTTTCGCGCGTTTCTCCCTCCAGATGGGTGAAAATGCCCAGGGCCGCAATCTTGTCGGTCATGTTTGCGGCCTGGCGGTAATGCCTGGCGACGCGCTGTGCATCATCCTGTTTTCCTGAAGCGCAAAGCAGGGACAGGGCTGTGTTGCGCAAGGCGCGTTTGCCGGCGTCCTCGGCCTCCGGAGAATAAGCCCCCGGCAGAGCGTTGGTTTCGTAAAGCGATATGAGTTCGCTCCGCAGGGCCTGGGAAATCTCCCTCCGTAGCCACTTTCGGGCGCGATGGATGGCGTTCGGGTCTACATTGGCGCCAATTTCACGGGCAATGTCGGTCTCGCTTGGCAACCGCAACACTTCGGCGCGGTACGCCGGCTCAAGACTTTCATCGCGGAGCGTCGCCGCCAGCGCATCGGCAAATGCGGGTACTTTTTCCGGCTCCCCGTCTTTTCGCAAAGCCGCCGCCGCCGCAGTAAGAATGCGCAGCGCATAGTTTTGTCCGGCCTGCCAGCGGTTAAACGGATCACTGTCATGCGCCATCAGGAATTCAAGGTCGCGTTCGTTGAGATTTGCCGTCAATTTGACCGGCGCCGAATATCCGCGAAGCAGCGACAGCACAGGCGGAGAGGGGATATCGGTAAAGCGGAATATCTGCTCGGATTCGCGCAGATGGATTAGGCCGTCTTCAATTTCCTCTCCGCTATCCAGGAACAAGGGCAGTTCGTCGCCATTCTGGCCGAGAAGGCCGATTTTGAGCGGCATATGCAGTGGCGGTTTCTTGGTATGGCCAGGCGTTGGCGGCGTGATCTGGCTGACATTCAGTTCCGCAGTCTTTTCCCTGGCGCTGTAGGTGAGTGAGGCCACGACTTCCGGCGTTCCGGCCTGGCTGTACCAGAGCATGAACTGTCCCAGATCGGTGTCCGTGGCCTTCTCCATGCAGGCGATAAAATCTTCCACCGTCGCCGCGTCTCCGTCATGGCGCTCAAAGTAGAGGTCCATGGCTGTGCGGAACCCGGCGCGGCCGACAATGGTTTCGATCATCCGGCAGAGTTCAGCGCCTTTTTCATACACGGTGGCGGTATAGAAATTATTGATTTCTATGTATGAATCGGGGCGAACGGGATGCGCCAGCGGGCCGGAATCTTCGGGGAACTGATGGGTTTTCAACATCCGCACATCGGCGATGCGCGCGACCGGGCGTGAGCGCAGATCGGAGGTGAACTCCTGGTCGCGAAAGACGGTCAGCCCTTCTTTCAGGCACAGTTGAAACCAGTCCCGGCAGGTCACCCGGTTGCCGGTCCAGTTGTGGAAATATTCATGACCGATGACCGCCTCGATGGCGGCATAGTCCGTGTCGGTCGCGGTCTCGGGCCGGGCCAGAATGAGCTTGTCGTTGAAAATATTGAGGCCCTTGTTCTCCATCGCCCCCATATTGAAATCGCTCACCGCCACAATCATGAACACATCCAGATCGTATTCGCGGCCAAAACGCTCCTCGTCCCATTTCATGGAGCGTTTGAGGGACTCCATGGCCCAGGCGCACCGGTTTTCCACGCCCGGTTCCACATAAATCAGCAGATCGACCACCCGGCCGGACATGGTCGTGAATTTGTCCGCGACGCAGGCGAGCGCTCCGCCAACCATGGCAAACAGATAGCTCGGTTTGGGGTGGGGGTCTTCCCAGACGGCGTAATGCGTACCTGAATTTCCGGATTTTCCCGCCTCCACCTGATTGCCATTGGCCAGCAGAACCGCCGCCATTTCCTCATCCGCCTGAAGCCGCGTTGTGTAGCGGGACAGAATATCCGGCCTGTCGAGGAAATAGGTGATGCGGCGGAAACCCTGTGCTTCGCATTGTGTGCAGAAAATCTCCCGCGAACGATAAAGCCCCGACAGCGCCTTGTTGGCTTCGGGATTGCAGTAGGTCGTGATCTCCAGCTCAAATGGCCCTTCGGGCACACCGGGAAGTGTCAGGGCGGTATCGGTCACCTCATAGTCTGAATGAGAAAGCCTGGCGCCCCGCAGGCGAATTTCATCCAGTTCCAGCGCCTCGCCGTCGAGCACTAGGGCGGATCGCGTGCCGCTATTCTCCGGGTTTGGCCTGATCCGCAGCCGCGAGCGCACCCGCGTTGCGGTCGGATGCAAATTGACATCGAGCGTGACGGTGTCGATCAGGAATTGCGAAGGCTTGTAGTCCTTCAGGAAAACAGGCTGTGGGGCAGGATCATCCATGGGCGCGGGTGGATTTCCGGAAGGTTGATTGGTCCCGCTGTTTAGAGGCAGAGGTCGGCAAAGGCAAATGCTAGGGGACAGGAGATATCCGTTTCATTGCCAGGAGGCCGCCGCCCCAGCGGAATCGCCGCCGCCCGGATGTCGCAACAGCCCGCACTGCTCTGGCGACAATTCACGATTGCGGTGATAACCGGCCCGCGCGCCCGAACTCTGGTTGCGCCGCGGATTGCGGTTGCACAGGTGATGCGCGAACAGGAGCGGGCTGGGCGAGAACCGGTTGAGCGGGTTGTGGCGCGGGGTGAGCGTTGCGGTTGCCGTTTGGACCTGTTGCCTGGGCTGGCGCCGGGGCACTTGCGGGCGACGGTGAAGGCTGAGATTGGGTGGCAATCGGGGCCGCGGAATTACCGGGTTCTGGACTTGGGGTGTGCGCACCCGGGTCGGCAGGTTTCAACTCCGGTTCCTCCGGAAGCAGGGACACGATATCGCTGCCCACTGACCGCCAGCGCAAGATGGCGTCGTCCACCAGGCCGGGGTCGAGCTCCTGGGTCTCCAGGTTCAGATGGGCGCCGGCTCCCTTGGGCAATGCGGATTCCGGCAACTGTGAGAGCATGATCCGCGAAGGCAAGGTTACGCCCTCGCCGAACGCAATTGTTTCGCGCATGCCGAGCGAGGGAAGAAAACGGAGCAGGCTTTCGGCTGCATCCGAAACGGCGGATTTGACGATTCTCTGGTCGCGCTCATTGGAAAGGCGCATGGCGAATATGGTGCTGCACTGGGAGAGGATGGTGGGGTCGAGGTCGCCGGGCCTCTGGCTCACCACACACAGGGAGATGCCGTATTTACGCCCCTCCTTGGCGATGCGGGAGATGATACTTTTCGTCGGCTCGAAACCGGCATTTTTCTCGCGCGGCACGTAGCGGTGCGCCTCCTCGCAGACAAAGGTGATCGGCACCTTGCCGTCGCACCAGAGCGCAAGATCGAAGGCCAGCCGCGCCAGGATCGAGACTATAACATTTATGATTTCCATCGGCAGGCCGACCAGTTGCACGATCGTAATCGGTTTTCCGTTTACCGGGATGCGGAATATCTGTTTCAGAATCTCGCCCAGATTGTCCTCAACCATCATCTTACCGAACATGAAGCTGTAGCGCGGGTCTTGGGCAACGGCCTCAATGCGGTTGGCCAGATGTTTCAGGGGCTGAAGGTCCTTCTGGATTTCCAGCCGGCCCATCTGCGCCTTGATCTGACCGAGAAGATCGGAAATCCGGTAGGGCACCGGAACGTCGACCGAGTAGCGCTCTTTGCGAGTGACGCTACGCTGCAACAGCCGTGATTCACGCCCCTGGTTGGCTGAGAACTGACGCTTGGCGGCGGGAATAAACTCCCGCAGCAGTTCCACCTCGACGCTGTTGCCCTCCCTGCCGCCAAGAAGAATTTCGATTATTTCCTCGAAATTCAGGAACCAGAAGGGCAGGCGGAGAGTGTCCAGATTGATGACATTCGCCTGCGCGCCGAAGCAGCGGTCATATTCGTTATGCGGGTCCACCAGAACGATATGCGACAGAGGTTGCTTGGCGAGGAATTCACGCAGGATCAACGCCACCGCGCACGACTTGCCGGTCCCGGTTGACCCGAGAATCGCGAAATGCTTGCCCAGCATTTCGTTGATTTTGATGACTGCGGGAATGGTAGGGTCCTGATGGATCCGGCCAATCTCGACGGCATCGAAACTGCCAAAGTAATAAGCTTTTTCAAGCACCTTGTGTGTCGGTGTGAAAACCGTATCGCCAAGCCGGGGGTAGACAGAGACGCCGCGGCGGAATGTGCACAGATAGCCATCGTCCTGGCGTGGCAGCTCGCCCACAAGTTCCACATCAATCACCCGGCTGCCGGCCAGTGTGGGCTCGGTCATGGCTCCGGCCAGTTTCATCGCGGTGATCAGGCACAGGACGATTGAAGCGCCCGTATCGACTGTCACGAGCGTGCCCACAAAGGGCTGGGCGCTGTCCTGATGCGGAACAGTTTCGCCTGGCCTGGCCATAAGAACCCGGGCCGCCGTGCCGTCAATCGAGATAATTTCACCAATAGCGATCTGCTGCATCGCGGGTTCGGCAGTTGCCGCAGCCGTGGATTGTGCCGCCGATGGGGTGATGGTTGTCAAGGTGAAGTGCCCTATGTGAAGCGGCTTTGCGATGATTTTCCGCTTCTTACTATCAACATCAGCTTAAGGTTCGGTTACGTAATTGCGTCTCAAGGAAATGATTGGAGCAGCTGATCTGGAAACGGGGTATAAATTCGTGCACTTCTATCTAATGCCGAGCGTGGGTATACACCGTATAGTTCTTAGAAGGGCCTAATAGGGTGTTGAAAAATAACGAAAATAAATTCTCCGTCGCACCGATGATGGACTGGACGGATCGGCATTGCCGGTATTTCCTGCGTCTGATTTCGGCGCGGACGCGCCTCTATAGCGAAATGATAACCGCGCCGGCTGTCATTCATGGCGACCGGGCGAGGCTTATTGGTTTCGATCCGGCCGAGCAGCCGGTCGCCCTGCAACTGGGCGGAAGCGATCCGGACGAACTCGCCGAGGCGGCGCGGATCGGCGAGGATTTCGGTTACGCGGAGATCAATCTGAATGTGGGCTG